>JBBQPX010000199.1:0-5871 GCA_038216775.1 Chitinophagales bacterium | reverse complement strand
GGCTGAAGAGCGTGCACACATACTTGAAGGTTATATTATTGCATTGGATAATCTTGATGCAGTAATTAAACTTATTCGTGAATCATCTACACCAAACATAGCACAGGAAGGTTTAATTACTCAATTTGGAATGAGCGAAATACAAGCGAAGGCTGTATTGGAACTTCGTTTACAGCGCTTAACCGGAATGGAAATCAACAAGATCCGTGAGGAACATGCTGAAATTATGAAGTTGATTGAGCATTTAAAATTGATATTGTCTAATGAAGATATGCGCTACGATATCATTAAAAAGGAATTAGCAGAGGTTAAGGAAAAATTTGGTGATGAACGCAAATCAGAAATTGTATATGTAGGCGACGAAATAAACATGCTTGATTTAATTGAAGATGAAGATGTTGTAGTTACTATTTCTCACCTCGGATATATTAAGCGTACATCAGCAGCAGAATACAGACAGCAGCGTCGTGGTGGCCGCGGGGCAAAAGGCAGCAGCACCCGCCAGGAAGATTATATTGAAAAACTGTTTGTAGCCAGTACGCATCATACACTATTATTCTTTACCGAAATGGGAAGATGTTTTTGGTTGAAGGTGTACGAAATCCCCGAAGGTGATAAAACCAGCAAGGGCAGGGCTTTGCAGAACATGATTCAAATTCCGCCGGATGATAAAGTGAGAGCAATTATTGATGTAAAGAATTTTGATGATGAAGAATATGTTAACAATCATTACATCGTTTTATGTACCAAACAAGGTATCATTAATAAATCAAGATTGAAAGATTTCAGTCGCCCACGCCAGAATGGTATTAACGCCATTACTATTAAGGAAGGCGACCAATTGCTGGAAGCCAAATTAACGGATGGCAATTGCGAAATTATGATGGCTGTTAAGAGTGGCCGTGCCATTCGTTTTCCTGAAGCTAAAGTAAGACCAACAGGCCGTGGCGGTATTGGTGTTGCTGGTATTGATGTTGATGATGCAACTGATGAAGTTGTTGGTATGGTTTGCGTAAATGTGGAAGATAAAAGTAAAACTGTACTGGTAGTTAGTGCCAATGGTTATGGTAAGCGCACCTTCTTAAATGACCCGGAAACCGGCGAGGCTAATTATCGTGTTACAAACCGTGGCGGCAAGGGTGTTAAAACAATAAGCGTTACTGCAAAAACAGGTTCGCTTGTAGGCTTGCTCGCTGTAACTGAAGCTGAAGATTTAATGATTACCTGCGTCAGCGGTGTTACCATTCGTATGGCAGTTAACAAGATTAGTGAGCAGGGGCGTGCAACACAGGGCGTTAAACTAATTCGCGTTGATGAAGGCGATGAAATTGCGGCAATTACCCAGTTGGATGAAAAAGAGGTAGAGGAAGAAGTTTTGTTAGACGAGGAAGGCAATCCAATTGTTGCTGAAACTGCAACAGAGTCAACTGACGATGCGGCACCCGCAACGGATGAAGCAGAAGAAACTGAAGCATCAGAACCTGATTTACCTACAGAAGAATAAGCATAATTTAATATTAAAATCACCCGATTATAAAAGACGAATTTCTTTTTAATCGGGTGATTTTTTTGCACGATAGTTTGGTAAAAGTTTGTTTTTTTGTTTAGCTCAAAGAGGAATCTGCAACTTTTCAAATAGTTCTTTTTCCTGCAGCTCTCTAACACATCCGGCTTTTAATCCATCGAGTTCAAGGTCTTCAATACTAATCCGAATTAGCCTTTTGCATTTGTGTTTAATGGCATAAATCATTTTTCGCACTTGGTGAAATTTACCTTCGGTGATGGTAATCAGCAGCCAGGTATTTGGATTGTAGGCAGTTAATCTATCGCCCAAATCATACAACTTTTCAGCATTAGTTACAACTTTTACATCACATGGACTAGTGGTGTAAACTACGCCTGTCTTGATTTTTATGGAGACGCCGGTTTGTAATTTTTTAAGGTTTTCCGGTGAAACAACATTGTTAACCTGTACCAGATATGTTCTCTTGTGTGGCACTTCGCTCAAAAATAAAAGCCGCGTAAGTTTTTTGTTAGTTGTAAGAATCAATAATCCTTCGGAGTGATTATCTAACCTACCAATTGCATGGGTACCTTCAGGAAAATCAAAATCTAAGTCGCCCAGCAGTTTCACATCATGTGTACTAACAAACTGCGAAACCATATCAAATGGTTTATTGATTATAAAGTAGCGGTTAGTATTTAATTCCATAGAAATAAAGGTTCAACAAAATAGAATTTAAAGGATTTTATCAGCGGATAAGGACTGTACTTCCTTTGGCATTGTAAATTTTATTATCTACCCCAATGCCTTGCAGCATCCACACAAGTGTGTGCGATTGAACCTCCTGTCCTTTATATCTCCCATCCCAGCCTTTTGCAGGATCTTTTGTTTCATAAATAAGTTCCCCCCATCTATTGAAAATTTTAAAATAAATTAATTCTTTTATTCCAATCATAAATGGCTTTAAGTTATCGTTAGTTCCATCGTTATTTGGCGTAAAGGCATTAGGCACATAGATTACGATATTTTTGTTGATTTTTACAACCTGTGTATCTATAGTTATGCAACCAGCAGCAGTTGTGAGTTTAATATAGAAAGTCTTTTCCAGGTTTCCCGTAAAAACTGGCTTGTAAGTATTTGCAACATCGAGGTTTGTTGCGGGTGTCCACAATGCATCTACACCAATTGGCCTTGCCTGCAATGTAAGTGGTAAATCAGCCACTGCATATGCAACGGGGTTGTTCACCCCCGGTATTGGCTTTTCTACGGTTACAAAACGCTTTTGAATACTTACAGGAAACGGGCACTGGTCTGAACTTACAGCAAGGCTTATTATATAATTTCCTGAAACTGGATAAACCTGTACCGGTGGATTTTTTAATGTTGATATCAGTCCGTTTCCAAAGTTCCATAAATAATGTACAGGCGAAGTACCAGGGTCAACGGTGTTATTTATTGCAATTACCGGTTCATTAATGCAAACAGGGTTAAGCGAAAATTCTGCAAAAATATTTTGATAAACTACCACATCAATAGTTGTACTATCAGCACAAGAGCTGCTGCTGTTAACTATCATAACAACTTTGTAATTGCCTGGCTTTTTAAAACTGTAGGTCAGGTTCCGGGAGGTTGCAGTAAACCCATCTCCTAATATCCATTTGTAGTGCATGGCACCAACATCATTCACGCTTTGATTTGTAAAAATAAATTTATTGTTAACCATGCATTGCGCAGGATTATTTACTATAATTGCCGGGATTGGGATGGAAGAAATATCAACATCCTGCGACCTGGTTTTAAGGTTGCAACCGAAATAGCTGAAAACTACCGCATAGTAGCTACCTGTTTCTGCAACTTTGTATGTGGTTTGTTGGGCGCCCGATATGGGGATGCCATTTTTATACCATTGTACACTGTCGGCCGGTAAAACTTTTAAAACAGTACTGTCTCCGCTGCCAATGCACCATTCTGTTTTGCCAAGTATTTCTAAACTGTCAGACAATTTCACTGCTTTAATTAAAGCAGTGTCAGTCGTTCGGCAACCACCTCCGTTATGCTTTACTAATAGCGCATATTCTGTGGTAACGTCAGGGGTTGCAAACGGGTTTGAGGCCTGTGCATTACTTAAAGCTATAGCTGGAGTCCACTCATACAGCCAGCCAGGCTTGGGTGGTACGCCAAGTTGAACGCCACCGGTATTACAGGATACCTGATCTGGCCCAGCATTGGCCTGATAGCGCAAAGTGTCGTATAAATAGGTATATAAGGTATCAATACAACCATATCCGCTGTAAGGAATTACTACAACTGCAATTTTTGTACCTGCGGCGGGTGGAGGAGTTAGTATTAATGTTTGAGAAGTGCCTAAAATGCGTCTAAGTGAGCTATCATACCAGATATAATTTTGATAACCATACGGAGCATTTAAAATTACCTGACTATCATCCGGACAAAAAGCAGCGCCTTCAAATTTATCACTACATTCAGTATTAACATCTATATAGGCATAACCAAAATGTATTCTGAAGGTGCAATCAGCAGTTTTAAAAAACAGCCTTATTTTTTTTCCTGCAAGGTTATCCAGGTTTATAGATACAGCAGTCCATTTCTTAAACCAAACGGGTGTGTTGCCTCCAGGAGTATTCGAAAGTTCAAAACCAGGAAGCGGTGAGCCGTTTGCAAAAAACGTAAACGATGAGCAGCCTATTGGATAATTATCTGTTAGATTTTCAACAAGCAATTCCAAACGTGGTTGTTCATAATCAAAGTGACCGGGATCCTGAAAAACGACGGCGTAATTATAGATTAAATTATAGGTGTTAGCTCCGGCAGGAATGGTAAATTCATAAGAAACACCTTCAGCTTCACGCCCCGCAGAATTGTTGCCTAACTTAATAGAATGACCGCTTCCATTGGGACAATTTTTTGGAAATTTGCCGTATTCATCAAGGCCACTATTTTGATTTGAGGAATACATGGTATGA
Source organism: Chitinophagales bacterium (assembly GCA_038216775.1). Lineage (GTDB taxonomy): Bacteria > Bacteroidota > Bacteroidia > Chitinophagales > Chitinophagaceae > Ferruginibacter. The sequence continues at coordinate 1,383 of JBBQPX010000199.1, read as the reverse complement.
CGATTAAAAACAGGACCACCAGAATAATTAAACGTAATCTCGTTAGAACCTGATGCAGCTGATACAGAACCGGTATAACATTTCCATCCTGAAAAATTGCCATTTTCGAAATCGATATTTGGAGGGCAATTTTGTGCCAATGAAGATGTGCTGAGTAAACATAGCAACGCTACCGCATGAAGGGAGAATAATATGTAACGGTAATGCTGCATATAATCGGGATGGCTTTAGAAGCATTTTTTTCAAAAAAATGATAAGCATTCTAAGTTAAAACAAATTTTTTGCATTAGGTGAAATTGGTAAACAATATTACCTGCTTCATTAAACAGTAAAAGGCAATGCTGTTTTAATTATAAAATGCCGTCGATCCTTTTTATAAACGCAATTATTATCATAATAGTTCTTTAAACAGTTTTTAAATTTATTGATAAATATTTTACATTCAATTATATTTGCAGCATGACAATTGAGCATCTTAAATCTATTAGGGACCGTGTTTTGGTCTTGGGGAGGTTTCTTTGACGTCGCTAATCGACAAGCCAAAGTAATTAATGATAAACAACTCTCTCTTTCGCCGGGTTTTTGGGATGATAATACCCGTGCAACCGCCATTTTAAAAGAAATTAAAGTACACGAATACTGGATAAACCTGTACAATGCCGTGGAAACTGCCGTGGAGGATTTTGCTGTGCTGTTTGAATTTTGGAAAGCAGGCGAAACCACCGAAGAAGAAACAAAAGAAGCCTATGATTTGGCAATTGAACGTATTGAAGAAGCCGAATTTAAAAGCACCCTTAACGAACCGGAGGATGAACTGCCTGCCATGATGCAGATAAACAGTGGTGCTGGTGGTACCGAAAGTCAGGACTGGGCCGAAATGCTTGCCCGCATGTTCAGAATGTACGGCGAAAAGCAAGGCTGGTCCGTAACCGAAATGGACTGGCAATGGGGAGATGGTGCCGGAATTAAAACCTGCACATACAAATTTGAAGGCGCATTTGCTTACGGCTTTTTGAAGTCTGAAAGTGGTGTACATCGCCTTGTACGTATTTCGCCTTTTGATAGCAATGCACGCAGGCATACATCTTTTGTATCGGTAAACGTGTATCCGTTGGTAGATGATACTATTAATATTGAGATAAACCCTGCAGATGTTAAAATGGAAACAAGCCGAAGTGGTGGTGCGGGCGGACAGAATGTAAACAAGGTTGAAACCAAAGTACAGTTAACGCATATTCCAACTGGTATTGTAGTTGTTTGCCAGCAAGACAGGAGCCAGCTTGGCAACCGGGAACTTGCCATGCAAATGCTTAAAAGCCGTTTGTACGAAATGGAATTACAAAAACGAAACGAGATAAAAGACGCTGCCAACAGCAAAAAGAA
>JBBQPX010000198.1:0-5884 GCA_038216775.1 Chitinophagales bacterium | reverse complement strand
CCAAAGACCTTATTCTACTGTTAAAGAATTGGGTTTGAGTTTTAAGATAAATTTTCATGAAGCTACATGACAGATTTGATGAATAATAAATGGTTTTTTATATTTTAATCTAGCATTAACCCATTGAACACTGCGTATTTTGCTGCTTATTGACGAGTAATGTAACCACTACTTTTTTTGTTTTTTAACCATAAAAAAAGGAGGTCAACATGCCAAACAATTTAAATTTTAGAGCGCTCACGGATTCCGAATTGGAAAAATCATTGGGCAAATTAAAAACATTTAAAACAGATTTACCTAAGCAGGCTTTTACTGCTTCAGATCTGAAATCGAAACTTAAAGGTTTTCAGGAAAGCGTAAAGTCAGCTGATGAGCCCGTAAAGTTCAGCAAGATTAATGCGGTAAAATTACGTGCCGCCGATGTTGGAAAACTGCGTGCGATTAACGAAAGTAACTCACCAACGGCAGAGGCAATTGTTGGTCAAAAAACCAATCCAGATGAAGTAATTGGTACATTGTTTTCATCACTAAGTTCGCTGGAGTTTTCCAAAATGGAATCGGAGTACAAAACACGCTCTGCTGCGGCAAAAACCCCGGCAGCTAAGGCGCAGGTAGAATCCGATTGGGCCGATATAGTTAAAGGCGGTCAACAAGCCTTTGCCGCTGCGGGCCTGGGCGGTTTAAAAGAACCAGATTTACGTAAATTTTCTCAGGAACTGGTATCAAACAAAGCGAATTTTAATGCGGTTGTAAAAATTTCTAATTCGGGTTTGGCTTCTGGTATTGAAGCTCCGGTGCTTAGAACAGGATCGGTTTTAAAAGCTGGCTTTTTAGCAGAAACCGGCGTATTGAAAGATGGCGGCGTTGTAGCCACTACCATCAACAATTTATGTTCTGTTCCGTTTGCACAAGGGTCATTCACAAGGCATTTTTCCAAATCATTTGCTCTTACAGTAAGCATTCCTTATTGGTGCCCAAGCTGGAGTCATCCTTTTAGGGTATGCCATAAAAATGTTACGCTTGCCGGTGTAAGTTTTAGTGTGGATGTAAACGTTGGTTACAAAGTAACCTGCTGTGGCGCCACAGCCTGGGGACAGGCAGGTGCACAAGCTTGTGGCACTTTAGTAGGCATTACATTTTGTGCGGGTTGCACGGCTACTATTAGTGGTGTTGCGGGCATTGGAAGAACGGGTACCGGCTCCAGTTGTACTTATGGTATTGGCATTAATGCGCAACTAAAATGTACGTTTGGTGGTATTACCATTTTAAACTTACAGGCACCGTTTGGCTTTAACGTCTCCGGCCCATGCCCGCCTGCAGGCATGTGCAGCTGATAAATTTTTTATAGCCGGGTGAAGAGAATTTACTTCACCCGGTTCATTATTTTAAATTATTTTATACGGATGTGGCTTAAAGAAAGTCCTCAGGAATGGTTTTGGCTGTTGGTATCCATATTAACAGTGTGGCGCTTAACTTATATGCTATGCTATGAAGCTGGACCTTTTAACGTGCTTTCGAAAATCAGAAGAGTTTTTTACAAAGCAGGGCTTGGCAAACTCATTGATTGTTTTCACTGCACCTCCGTGTGGATATCGCTCATTTGCACATTAGCCATTTATAAACCTTGTGCCGAAAGTGTAATCTTATTTTTAGCAATTGCTGCAGGCGCATCCATCATTGAAAAAATAACGCTTTATTTTTCCATTTCAAAAGAAGAAACAAACGATGAAGACAGTTAACACCTGCTGCGGATCTTTTGCCAGACAAAAAGTAAAAATTATAAAAACACCTATTCCGCCAAATCCCAAGGTGCAGGGTGGTGTGGCGTTAATATTCCTGGGATCAGGAGATATTAAACTTATAGGAAGCGGAACTAAATCTATTTACTACGCTTCGGATCATCATCGTCATTTCCGTGTATTTGCAGATGATGCGGAATCTATTTTGCGCAACCCGATGATTATTCATAAACCATAAATTGCCACTACAGGTTTTATTTCTTGAATAGATATACAGCAAGTACAACGGTTATTATTATTATCCACCCCAGGCAATTAATACCCAGACAATTAAACTTGAAGGGAGCTTTACGAATTGCTTCCAGTTGTTCCGGTATGGTTTTCCCGTTACCAATTTCCGGATCGATGGGTTCTGGTAAATCATTCATTATTATGAGGTTTTTTTAGTTTAATAAGCATCTATTCATATGCCAGACAAATGAAAAAAGTGTTATCATACTTCATTTTTATAAAAATTACACCGACTTTATTTAAAAAACCAGACTTAAAATTATAATAAATACTTTTAAAGCAGATTTATAGTATTCGGATTTAGCACGAAATTCATTCTCCGAATTAAATCACTTAAAAAACTCATAAAATAACAAATACGAGTATTAAACTTTTACAAAATAAAAATTATCCCAGACATAGTATTAATGGAATAAAAAAAGCGTTCAGAAATACTGAACGCTTTTTGTTGATATTGTTTAATGCTATTTTATTGTTTAGCGTCGTTATTTTCTTCAACTTTTGAACCGCCTCTATGGGTTGATTTAATTGCTGCAAATTTTACTTTTAAGCCTGCAATTTTTAAATTATCGCCTGCAGATATTCCTTCTTTTTCAACAACATTTTTCCTTGTATCCAGGGCTTCATAAAGTACTTTAATTTCATCCCAATCTTCTCTGCTATAATTGTTTTTATTATCATCCACTGTGTTCACAAATCTCTTATACACATCAAGAATGTTATTTGCATTTACAAAAGCAAAGCTCATATCTGTTCCTATTTTGCCTTCGCCAAATAAATTAGTTCTTAAAACTGATCTATAGTCACCACTATTAGATGTGGCCATTTTGGCTTCCATTTCCATCTGCTTAATCTTTGCTTCATACTCTGCTTTTAGCGCATTATACTTCGCTCTGCTTAAATCTGCTTTTGCTTTTTCGTCAGCCGATAATTTATCTGCAACCGAATCCGCCTTTGCAGCACGCAAATTGTAACCTGCGTCAATTGCTGTCCAATTAGCTGTAGTATAAACACGTGGAGCACTTTCTACAGAATCTACATAAATGGTCAGGTTTTCGGCGTCTGCCTTTGCCGACTTATCTGAATTATTACAGGCTGTAAATGCAACTACTGTAAGTGCAGCTGCAACTAAAAAATTAATCTTTTTCATTTTGTTAAGTTTGTTTGGTATCAGGAAAACAACATCCATGCCAAAAAATAGAAAAGAGAACAAAACCCTTACTGGCGTTCACTTTCACAAACCACCAATGTAGTAACGTTGATAGTATGCTGCGGGTGGCGGTAATAATATCCACACTCCACCATAGCTAAAAAAGCCAGGCAAAATTAATGCCTGGCTTTTTGAAAAGTAAGTAAAGTTAATCTTTACTATTATTTAGATATTGTTATTTCAACCCTTCTGTTCAACCATTCCTGGTTAACATCGTATGGTTTAGATGAACCGAAGAAAGCTGTGGTAATTCTGCTTTCTGCAATACCATAACTAAGGAAATATTTCTTGGCAATATTGGCACGTTCAGAAGATAACTGCATATTATATTTTTCCGTTCCAAGATTATCTGCGTGTCCATCAATCTGTATTTTCAGCGAATTGTCTACCTTCAAAATATTAACTAAATCCTTCATTGTGGCGAACGCTTCATTGGTTAGAATTGATCTATCAAGGTCGAATCTGATGTAGTAAGTGACAGAACCATCAGTAGACCTTAAAATTTTACCGCCTTCGGCTGTTTTAATTGGGCAACCGGCGTTTGCTTTGGTACCAGGTACTGTTGGGCACTTGTCATTTTTATTTATAACTCCGTCACCGTCATCGTCTCCGTTATCCACTGCATTTGTTGCATCTTTAGCCGATGGGCAGCCCATATTTTCCTTGGTACCGGGTACAGTTTTGCATTTATCATCATCATCATTAATACCATCACCATCGCTATCAGGTACAGGGCATCCCTGGTATCTTGCATCACCTTTTACATTAGGGCATTTATCATTTTTATCCGGAATTCCATCTCCATCACTATCAGGGCATCCTCTTACTGTACCTTTATCGTTGGGACATTCGTCTCTTAAATCAGGTATTCCATCTCCATCTGTATCCGGTTCTCCCGCTACAATATTTTTCTTAACTGCGGTATCAACCAACGCAGGCGTTACTACTTTAGGTTCTGGTTTTTTCTTAATCACTTTTGCTTTTGGTGATTGGGAAAAGCCTAACGAGTAAAACATATAGTCGTCATTTATACCATCGGTAAGTGCCATTCGCCATTGTGCCTGCACCTGCAGATAGGCGCCTTTATTAAATTTAAATTGCAATCCGGTACCAACTGGTGTATAAACTGCCAGCTGCTTACCAAAATATCCTGCACCAATGCCACCTGTTAAAAATGGGTTTATAAAAGCACTTTCCTTAAAAGCTTTAATATGTAGCAATGCATCTAACTGCGGTGTAAAACTCGCTTTACCAACACTGTCTCCTTTCACAAACAAGGCCGGAAAATTAGAAAAAGTTCCATTCAACCCGAAAGAAAAATCTATATGAGAGCCAAGGCCTTTCCAGTAACTTAAGCCAAACCCGAACGAGCTATTACCAGATTTAAAAAGCCCTTTACGGTTAATTGCAGCATTAAATGATGAGTCTCTTAAAGTTTTTACAAAACCGTAGTCGGAATAATTTATGCTATATGAAAGCATTCCCGGCTTTTTGAAAGGTTTGTAAGCAGGTTTATCCTGCGCATTTAAAATGTTGCCTATTAAGCATAACAAAAAAAACACTTTTAAAAATTTGGTAATCATGCAGTTAGTATTAGTTTGGTTTAAAACGGGTGTTATTATTTGATTAGGTAAACAGTTTAAAACATTAAACTTGTACGCAATGTAAAAATAATACGGTACATACACAATTTTTATAAGTAAAATGTTGTTTATACTGTTGCAGCAATGCATTATTTTCCATAAATCCAACAATCCCGTTATGCCTATGTTAACCAAAGCATTACTCAGGCAATGTTTTATACTTATTTCGATTTTTGCTATTGCTAATGCTGCTAATGCACAACTTTCTGCTAATTTTTCGGCTACGCCAACCTCTGGTTGTTCGCCTCAAGTTGTTACTTTCACTGATTTATCAACGGGAAACCCAATAGAATGGAAATGGGATTTAGGAAATGGTACTACTTCAGTTTTGCAAAATCCTTCGGCAACTTATTTTAACGCCGGTCAATTTGACGTAACGCTTATAGTAAAAGACGCAGCCGGAAACAGCGATACACTTAAAAAAATACAACTCATCAATGTTTTTGCCATTCCGGTGGTAAATTTTTCAGCATCAGCAACAGCAGGCTGTGTTCCTTTAACTGTGCAATTTACCGATTTGAGTACTGCGGGAAGTTCAGTAATAAACCAATGGCTTTGGGATTTTGGCGATGGCACTACCAGTACTGCTCATAACCCATCGCACATTTATACAGCTGCCGGAAACTATAATGTAACGCTTAGGGTATCAACCACAGCAGGCTGCTCAAAAACATTAACCAAAACAAACTATATACGAACTAATAATGGCGTTATTGCTAATTTTACCAACAGCTCACCTACGGGTTGCAAGTTACCCATTACTATAAATTTTACCAACACTTCAACCGGGTCGGGCACACTATCAAACTTATGGAATTTTGGCGATGGCAACACATCTACCGCTACAAACCCAACACATACTTATAATAGTACCGGTAACTTTACAGTAACACTAACGGTAACCAGCAGTGCAGACCACAACCAGCAATTGCCGGGTGAAGCCAGTTAGCTGTTGGTGCAGTGATTTCGAACTCAGTAGCAGCCCAGATACCATTTTGAAC
>JBBQPX010000197.1:0-5885 GCA_038216775.1 Chitinophagales bacterium | reverse complement strand
TAAGACTGTGATAGGCATTACTGTTTTTAAACATAGGACCACGCCTGCATCTAGGACATTTCATAGTTAAAATACTCCAGAAATAACTTGGCTTTGGTTTTTTGTTGCTCATTTGCGCAAAGGTACAAAAGTGCTATTCATTTTAGGTAACAAAAGTTACGCCGGATGATTTATGAAAACCGCTGTTATGGTTTGTAACCGCCGACGGGATTAAAGATTATATTATTTATACTTCAATTTAAAAAACAATAAAATCAGACTCATGGCAAGCACCATACTGTTGGTGTAAATAATGGCAACGTTCATTAGCATTAAACCATAAATAAGCCATAAAATAACGCCGAGCATAAGCAGCAGCAACATAACTAAAGAAAGATCTTTGGCAGATTTTGTTTGCCATACTTTTATTACCTGCGGTAAAAAAGTGATAGATGTGATGGTGCCTGCAAGCAAGCCTAAAATTTCTAATGCTGCCATACTTTTAATTTGAAACGGTTATATCGGTTTTTATTTCAATGCCGGTGTGCCCAATGCAGGTCTTTTTCTTTCGCCAATCTGCTGGCGCCACATGGCATAATACAATCCCTTTTCTTCAATAAGCTTTTCGTGTGAGCCGGTTTCCACCACATCACCTTTTTCCAACACGTAAATTCTATCAGCGTGCATAATAGTGCTTAACCGGTGTGTAATTAAAATAGAAATCTGCCCCTTTTCAGACGAAATATCCCTGATGGTATTGGTTATTTCTTCCTCGGTAATGGAATCCAATGCAGAAGTAGCTTCATCAAAAATTAATAAGTGTGGTTTACGCAGCAAAGCCCGTGCAATGGAAATACGTTGTTTTTCTCCGCCAGATAATTTTAAACCACCTTCACCAATCATCGTATCCAAACCTTTTTCGGCTCTTTCCAACAGACCAGTGCAGCTTGCTTTTTTCAATACATCATCTAAATCTGCTTCAGTTGCAGCAGGGTTTACAAACATCAGGTTTTCTCTTATAGTACCGCTAAACAAGTTTGTATCCTGTGTTACAAAACCAATTTGTTTACGCAAATCATCAAAGCGTATTTCCGTTTCATCTAATTGATTGTACAGTATTTTACCTTCTAACGGCCGGTATAAACCAACCAGCAATTTCATTAAGGTAGATTTACCAGAACCCGAAGGGCCAACAAAGGCAACTGTTTCGCCAAGTTTTGCATCGAAACTGATATTATTAATTGCTTTGTGAGCAGCAGTTTTATGTTTAAAAGAAACGCCTCTAAAAGAAAGTGTTTCAATATTATTTAACGCTTTGGGATTAACCGGATCCTGCTCCGGTATTTTCACCATCAGGTTGTGAAAGTTATTCAATGATGCTTCTGCCTCACGATAAGACAGCAGAATATTTCCAATTTCCTGTAACGGTCCAAAAATAAAGAATGAGAAAACCTGCATAGTTATCAATTCGCCTGCATCCATCTTTTCTCCAAAAATGAGCCACATTAAAATAAATAAAATAACCTGCCGTAATGTATTTACAAATGTGCCTTGTATAAAACTGATGCTTCTGATGCTTTTTACTTTTCTAAGTTCTAATCCCAGTATTTTGTAAGTGTTTTTATTCAGCCTGCCTACTTCCTGCTCGGTAAGTCCAAGACTTTTTACCAACTCAATATTACGGAGAGACTCTGTAGTTGAACCTGCCAAAGCAGTTGTTTGCCCAACTATATTTTTTTGAATGATTTTGATTTTTTTACTTAAAATATTGGTAATAAACGTTAATAGCGCAATGCCAACAAGGTATGCTATCGGCACCATCCAGCTTATGTATAAACTTGCATACACAAACACAAATACAACGCCTACAATTACACCAAAAAGAATATTAATAAAGCTAGTCATAAAGCGTTCTACATCAAGACGAACCTTAGTTAAAATAGAAAGCGTTTCGCCACTGCGTTGATCTTCAAACTCCTGGTAAGGCAGTTTCATGGCGTGTTGTAAACCATCTGTAAAAACTTTGGCACCAAATTTTTGTATAACAACGTTTAAAAAATAATCCTGAAAAGCTTTTGCAATACGGCTTATCATAGCTACCGTTATCGAAAAAAGCAGGATGTAAAAAACGCCTAATTGCAAATAGTTATTGTCAGACTTTCTAACGATATGATCGTAACTCCAAACGAATGTATCCCAACTGAAATTAGGATGCGTTGTACCCGCCTGGTGATCACTTGCCAGGTTAACGAGTTTACCTAAAAGGATTGGGTCCATCAATGAAAAACCAATATTGATGGCAGCTAAAGTAAGCGTGAGTGCTACGAGCCATTTATATGGTTTAAGGTAGCGCAGTAATATTTTCATTCAGATAGTTTTGTAAATTATACTTTGAAAGGTTTCGATGTATCAAATTTCGTAAAAGTTTATAAAAAATGACAATATAGCATGAAGATTGTCATCCACTCCAGCCTTCTCTATCCAAACTTCTATATTGAATAGCTTCTGCAAGGTGCTCTGGTTTTATATCTTCGCAAGCGGCTAAATCGGCAATGGTGCGGCTTACTTTTAAAATACGATCGTAGGCACGGGCGCTAAGATTAAGTTTTTCCATAGCTACTTTCAACAAGTTACTGCCTGCAGCTGTTATCTGACAAACTTCCTTTAACTGCTTACTGCTCATTTGCGCATTGGCATAAACGCCATCGTGGTTTTTATACCGCTCTTCCTGTATTTCTCTTGCTTTAATTACACGCTCTCTTATGCTGCTGCTTTTTTCATATTGTTGCGCAGATGAAAGCTCATTAAAAGCAACAGGTGTTACTTCCACATGCAAATCAATTCTGTCTAATAAAGGGCCTGATATTTTGTTGAGATATTTTTGCACTCCGCCCGGCGGGCAGGTGCATTCTTTTTCGGGATGATTAAAAAAACCACAAGGGCAGGGATTCATTGAAGCAATGAGCATGAATGAAGCCGGAAAATCCAAAGCGATTTTTGCTCGTGAAATAGTAACTTTTCTCTCTTCCATCGGCTGGCGCATTACTTCAAGCACCTGTCTTTTAAACTCCGGTAATTCATCTAAAAATAAAACGCCATTATGCGCCAACGAAATTTCGCCGGGCTGCGGATTACCACCGCCGCCGACAAGTGCCACATCAGAAATTGTGTGATGCGGACTCCTGAAAGGCCGCTTTGAAACAAGTGTAGCATTTTCCGGCAACTTCCCTGCAACTGAATGAATTTTTGTTGTTTCTAATGCTTCCTGCAAACTCAACGGTGGTAGAATAGTTGGCAAACGCTTTGCCAGCATGGTTTTACCGGCACCGGGCGGGCCAATTAAAATAGCATTATGTCCGCCTGCGGCAGCAATTTCCAATGCACGTTTAATATTCTCCTGCCCTTTTACATCGCAAAAATCAATTTCAAAATCACTTTGCGCATGGGCGAATTCTTCTCTTGTATTTACTATCGTTGGTTGTATAGAATCTTCATTGTTAAAAAATTCAATAACATCTTTTATATGTTCTACTGCATAAACATTCAGGTTGTTTACCATAGCAGCTTCCCGTGCATTTTGTTTGGGTACAATCAATCCTTTAAAGCCTTCTTTGCGTGCCTGTATGGCAATGGGCAATGCACCCTGTATTGGGCGTATTTCACCATCAAGGCTTAGCTCGCCCATAATTACATACTCTGCTAATTTTTCCGGATTTTTAATTTGCTCTGTAGCACCTAACGTGCCGATGGCTATTGGTAAATCGAACGCAGTCCCGGATTTTTTTATGTTGGCTGGCGCCAGATTTACCACAAGTTTGGTACGTGGCATGTACAATTTATTCGCTTTAATGGCACTCTCAACACGTTGCAGACTTTCTTTAACGGCATTATCCGGCAGACCAACTATAAAATAATTTTTTCCTTGATTATTTACACTTACCTCTACCGTAATAGTAATAGCTTCCACTCCATAAACAGCACTGCCAAAGGTTTTAACCAGCATAGGGTATAAAATTTGGATAAAGTTAGAAAAATTTTAATAGGAATAGAGTAAAATCTGTTGGATCAATGAAATTATTAGCCTGGTGATTAACAACGGCGGAGTTTTTTTAGCTTTTGAGCTCCGCACTATGCAATTTAATCTACTGAAGACTTTGCTGAAAAGGGGAAAAACATTTGCATTAATGGACTACACTTTGTTGATCCTTTAGTATAAAAAATATTACCTGAAATAGGGTTGAATCATCTTCTGAATCAAACTCAATTTTATATAACCATCCGCCACCAAAAGCGATTCTTTTCAATAAAAAAACTCTCCCAACTTCAATCCCATTTTTTAAAAGTTTAAAAGCTGGATTAGAAATCTTTATCAGCTTTAATAAACTAGTTGTTTTCTTTACATTAAAATAGTCTTCTTTATATTTTAAACAAATTTTTCCGTCTATTTTCTCAAATTCAATAGATTCTCTTATGTTTTTAAATTCTATTTTAATTGATGTTGAAAATAATGAGGAAGAATAAGAACATTCTAATATGAAAACACCGTTAGCATAAAACTTGTAGAAAGATTTTCCAAACCAATTGGAATTTTGTTCTACTTCAAGTATAATATTTTCTCCATTGCTGACAAATATTTTTTTTGAAATATAATTTAAATAATAAGTCATATACTATCCTAAAATTCCTATTCAGCTTTTATCCAATTTAAAATCAAAAATCACATCCTCTCCAACATCTCCACCACTCCTTCTCTCTTCAAAATCAAATAACCAAGCCTATCATTACTAATACCGTTTTTTAAATGATAACTAAAATGAAGTTGGTCATCTACAACCGATGTTTCAAAATATTTAAAATCGATGTTGGGATATTTTTTCAGGTCTTCGCCAATTTCGTATAAATGTGTGGAGAGAATAAATAGGGAATTTTTTATTTTAAGCAGGCCTTCAATTACTGTGCTGCTGCACTTCATAGCATCTTGCACATTGGTGCCTTTAAAGAGTTCATCAATTAATATCAGCCATTTTTTGCCATCGCTTATTTTGTTGATGGTGGCTTTAATGCGCTGCACTTCGTTATAAAAATAACTTTCGCCTTTGCTAATGTTATCCACCACATTAATGTTGCTTAGCATACCATCAAACAAAGTCAATTTCATTTGTGTAGCCGGCACGCCCATACCAATATGCGCCAAAAACACAGATACGCCAACCGATTTTATAAACGTGCTTTTACCAGCCATATTAGCGCCAGTTAAAAATATAAAATTTGTTTTTTGGTTAAGTACTACATCGTAAGCCACTGGCTCATCAACCAACAAATGAAACATACCTTTTGCCTCAATAACAGGCTCATTATTTTGAACAAATTGTGGAAATACCAAATCGTAATGTTGTACAGCTTTTGCCATGCCATACCAGGCATCAATTTGCGCATACAAAACTACCAGGCTAAGCATATTGTGCTTGTAGCCGTAACGTACAAAATGAGCAAATTCCAGCACCTGTCCATGAGTTAATTCTTCGGTACTTTTACACTTTTCAACAACAGCAAACTGTTCTTTATTTACAATTCGTTCTATATCATCTAAAACACGTTTTAAAGGCGATGGAATATTTTCACTAGCAAAAAGCCCGAGTAAAATTTTAAAACCTTTTATAAAATCGAAACAATGTTTTGCAGAATAAGTTACCAGCGCAAAATCGGGACCATGTAATAATTTATAACTGTAAGCCGCTATTGAAGATGGATGGTTGGGTATAAGGCTGATGGGCGTATCGTAAAATTTTTCAACAACCATTACGGTGCCGTTGCTTATTTGCGTTGGCCAATGCTGTTGTTTTTTTAGTATCAACTGTAAGGTTTGCTGAACGGCTACAATTTCGTCCTGCGTTTTTAATGGCGTG
>JBBQPX010000196.1:0-5943 GCA_038216775.1 Chitinophagales bacterium | reverse complement strand
GTATAAGTTTACCGAAGAGTGGTTCTATAAGCCTGCTGCCTTCCCAAGTGATTAATGTTACCAGCAGTATAGTACTAAAAGCATAATACCACTCAATATCTATCTTAAAATAGCGATATACTTCGCACAACACAGTACTTATGTATGTGTAAAGTGCCAATGCGGCTATAAATAAATATCTGTGTTTATGGGAAAACATAGTTTTACCGGTTATGTATAAACATCAACGGTGAAAATAAATAATTGTTCACCGTTGATGTATTATTTTAGGTTTCTCTTAAGGAATTAATACGCGATCAATGGCATGTACTACACCATTGCGGCACATTATGTTGGTTGCTACAATATTAGATTTGTTACCTCCATTGTTTGTGCCTAAAACTGTAGGTCCGCCACCCGTTCCATTAGTTAAATTAATGGTAGTGTTACCTCCTGCAAGCATAGTTAGGTTTCCATTAGCCAAATCACTCGAAAAGGCTCTGCCGCCAACTACGTGATACCTTAAAACTGCCAATAAAGTTGCTACCGGAATCTGGTTGATATCAGTAAGGCTTAGTGCACCTAAAAGTTGTGTAAATGCCGCATTAGTAGGCGCAAATACAGTTATTGTGGCAGTACTTAAAGTGTTAATAAGATTTGGATCTCCGCCCGGTGCACTGTTTGCACGCACTACTGCTTTTACCAACGAATCCAGACCAGAACCAGCAGCTTGAGCAGTTGCCACAATGTTGCCAGATGGTTTGTTAAGAGATTTTGCCAATACGTGAATTACGCCATTATCTGCAGCTACATCTGCCGTAACTACTTTAATACCGTTTACATAAACACCCGATGCATTTTTGGTAACAAATACTGAATCGCCACCGGCTGTAACTACTTTTGCATTAGGACCGGCAGGTACGCTTGCTGCAGGAATGTTTGCGCCTATGGTATGATACAGCAATAACTCGCTAAGGGCTGCTGGTGATAATGCGGTTACTGTTGCCGAAGTAATACCTGCTGCAGCAAAGGCTGTGTTATCTGGTGCGAACACAGTGAAAGGACCTGTACCACTCAAGGTTCCATCTAAGCCTGCCTTTACAACAGCTTCTTTTAATACGCTAAAGCTGGCGTTACCTACTACCACATTGGTAATTGTGTTAGGTGTTGGAGCGGGATCGTCTTTTTTGCAAGACGATAAACTGATTAATGAACCTGCCATTAAGGCTAAAAAGGTTGTTTTTGCAAAATTTTTCATTTTAAATAGTTTTAAGTGTTGATTTAAAGCTATAAACATGAAGCAATTCGCTTTGTTAGGCATTTTTGATGAACTGTAGTATTTATGCCGTGAAGTGTAAATTTTATTTGACGAACTAAAAAGGCTGCTCCTTAACGGAACAGCCTTTTACATTTCGGTTGCTGTTAAATCAGGTGGTTTCCCAACTCATTTCACCGCCTTTTTCATCTTTTAAATTAATACCAACGGTTGCCAGTTGATTTCTTATTTTATCGCTTGTTGCAAAATCTCTTTTTGCCTTGGCTTCTTTTCTTATTTCAATTAACAATTCCATTACGCCACTAAGGGTTTCGTTATTTGCCGCATCGTTCCTTAAACCAAAAACGTCTTCCAGGTATGCTTTAAATTTCTGTTGCAGTAAACTTAATGTTGCTGCAGAAATAGCATCAACTTTTATCAGCCCGTCTTTTATTGAATTGATAACCGGCACCAGTTCAAACATACTGCCTAATACTTTTGCTGTATTAAAATCATCATTCATAAAATCATCGAATTCGCCAACAAGTTTATTCACCTTAGCATCTAATTCAACGTCATCTGCCAACTGCCCATTGGTAACTGCCAACTGTTTCAAAACTTCATAAGCATCCCATAAACGCTTAAACCCTTTTTCAGATGCCTGAAGCGCTTCATTACTAAAATCGAGCGTACTTCTATAATGCGTTTGCAGCATAAAAAACCTCACCGTCATGGGCGCATAAGCTTTATCTAACAGTTTATGACTGCCCGTAAATAGTTCTTCCGGCAAAAACCCATTACCGAGAGATTTACTCATGCGGGTTCCGTTAACCGTAAGCATGTTCGTATGCATCCAGATGTTTGCCGGGCTTGTGTGGTAGCAAGCTTGACTTTGTGCAATCTCGTTGGTATGGTGCGTTGCGGCCAAATCCATTCCGCCACCGTGTATGTCAAATTTCTTTCCCAAATATTTTTCACTCATGGCCGAGCACTCAATATGCCAACCCGGAAAACCCATTCCCCACGGGCTTGGCCACTGCATTAAATGCTCTGGCTTTGCCTTAATCCACAATGCAAAATCGAGTCTGCCGTGTTTTTCATCTTGTCCGCCTAGTTCACGTGTACCTTCCAGCAGGTCATCCATTTTGCGGTTGGTCAATATACCGTAAGGCAATTCCTTGTTATATTTTTCTACATCAAAATAAACTGTGCCATTAACTTCATAGGCATAACCATTGGCCAATATTTGCTGCGTCATTTCTATCTGCTCGGCAATATGGCCTGTAGCAGTTGGCTCAATAGAAGGCGGCAAGGTGTTCAGCAATTGCATTACGTGGTGAAAGCCCAGCGTATATCTTTGAACAATCTCCATAGGTTCAACTTTTTGTAATCTCGCTAGTTTGCTGAATTTGTCATCACCTTCATCACGGTCGCCTTCCAAGTGACCCGCATCGGTAATGTTACGCACATACCTCACTTTATAACCCAGGTAAACTAGGTAGCGGTAAATAATATCGAAAGAAATAAAAGTGCGGCAGTTACCCAAATGCACATCGCTGTAAACGGTTGGTCCACAAACGTACATGCCCACATAACCTTCTGTAATCGGTGTAAATATTTCTTTCTCTCTGGAAATGGTATTGTAAATTTTTAAAGACATAATCTGTTTTAGGTTTTGTGTTTTGTGTTCTTTAATTTAAAACGCATCAACAAACACAGGTATTAAAATAAATAAAAACGGGAAGGTGTTTTTTTGCAAAGATATTAAGCTATGCCGCAAGGGCAACAGAAAAGTTGATATGTATTAAATATTTTCATGCAGAATGCTAAAGTATTACTTTTTCGGCAATTGCACATCTGCAATAATGGGAAAATGATCGCTTAGTTTTTTCTTAATGGTAGTAAACTGCTTTATTTCAGCCTTTTCATCAACAAAAATATTATCAATACGCAACACAGGCGATATGCCGCTGAAGGTGCGGCTAAGCCCGCTGCCCTTTTCAACAAAAGCATTTTGCAGATTTTTGCCAATAGTGTGGTAAGCATAACTGTTGGGCACATCATTAAAATCGCCGGCAACAATTACCGGGTAAGGGCTTTTTTGTATTTCATCCTGTATTCTATCAGCCTGTATTTGCCTTTTTAAAAAACCGTTTTTAAACTTACTGATGATGCTCTTTGATTCCTTAAGTACCGCTGTTTTATCATCCACATTTGGTTGATCGATGTATTTTAAATTTTGTCTGCTAAAACGTAGCGACTGCATATGAATATTAAAAACGCGGATTGTATCTTCTCCTTTTAAAATATCAATATATTGGAAAATTGAATTATAATCGTTGGGATACCAACTGATAGTTTGTTTATTAATGATTGGATATTTTGAAAAAATAACGATTCCAAAATGCGCTTGGTCCCAAAAATCTTCTTTTATATTGTAGGAGTAAAAATAATTTTCAAAATGAAGCTTTGCCAAAAAATCATTGATATGCCCATGTTTCATTTGAACAGCATCTTCGGCTACCATTTCCTGAAAGCAGGCAATATCCGGCGTATTATCGTTTACCACGTTTATCATTTCATTTTTTATCGAAGGGTCTTTCTTGTTTTTTAAAACATTGAACTGCGCTACGTTCCAGCTCATTATCCTGATGTTGCTTGGATCTTTTGTTTTATTAAAAGTTTGAGAAAACCTTAGTGGCAGTATATTAGTAAGCGGCTTGTATGCCATTAAAATAGCGATAATTGAAATTAGGGACCTGACTGGTTTAAAGAATAACCAGAAAAAAATAAAAAGTATCAGTATTAAAAAAAAATAAAACGCTGAAAGGGAAAGAAAACCAACCGGCCAGAAGTACTTTGGATTAAGTAAGTATCCGTAACTGCCCAATAAAAAAAGAATTGCCGCAATTACGTTTACGACAATAAAAAAGCGTTTTGTAAGTCTTCTGAAAAAACTTTTCGGCATGGCATAAAGATAATGCTAACTGTTATAAAAGAAAGTGAAAGTAAAATAAGTGGTTTTTTAGCCGGATAACATTTAGCTTTCGCTAGCTCTTTTAAGAATTTCTTTTTCTTCTTTAGTGAGAAGATTAAAGCCTTTCTGGCTTATTTTATCCAGTATTTCATCAACCCTTTGTTGGGTTACATTTGCTGTTTTGTTATAAGGGCTTCTCGTGCCGGTATTGTAAAATACTTTCTCTTTTACCGAAACTTTTTTCTTGCTTTTTTCGGGATTAAAAAGATTTACGAACTTGTTGTAGAGTTTGTTCATCCATACGCTTCCATCTTTATCGTTGCGTAGCATAACAACAAATAAGGCTCCGGCCAACCCACCGCCAACGTGAGCGATGGGTACTGCCAATGGCTGATCGGCTACGCCGGCAAGATCAATAGCAACATAAACCACGGTAAGTATCCAGAGTGGAATGCCATTTCTTATATGCCTGAAAAGCCGGTAGTTAGGGGCTATCATAGTTACAGAAACAGCAATTGCCATTACGGCTGTATTAGCACCTAATAAATTTACCGATTCAATAACGGCTTTATTAGTTGGTATTGAATTAGCCGCAAGCACAAAAAAGAGTGCTCCTGCAAATCCGCCGTACAAATAAATAGGTATTAACTTTTTGTTGCCCGTTAAATTTTGCAGTATTGAGCCAAATGCCCATAGCCAAAGCATATTGCTTAAAATTCTAAAAACTTCAATATCGCTGAACATATAGGTTAAAAAAGTCCAGGGACGGCTACCAATTTTTACGAAATCGGCTGGCCAAAAAAACCAGGGAGCAATATTGGAATAAAAATGCGCATCGGAATTATCGCCTACAGAAATGGAAGTTTTAATTGTAAGCAGCATTAAAAAAAACATCACATTAAAAGCAAAAAGCCACATTAATGCATTATCGGGTTGCCCCAATGTAAAGCGTTGCCTTCTTGGTTGGTAGTCGCTGTATCTATCTGATTCGCCCATAATTTTTATTGCTCTACAAATTTACAAACAGTTAAAACACGAAAATGTTATACCGATGTAAAATAATATTTTCTTCCAAAACTCTTCTATCAGTATTTTCCCAGCTAAGATTTACAAAATAATCTGCATCTGCGGTGCTATTTTGTAATTCAAGCTGGTAATACTTTTAATAAAAAGTTTTTTTATTTGTTCTGTTCCAAATGATAACCAAAATTATTCCTACAAGCGCCCCACCTAAATGCGCAAAATGTGCAATATTATCTCCAGGAACTTTAGATATTCCACCAAAAACATCAAGTGCAATAATGCCTATAATTGCCCATTTGGCCTTTACCGGAACAGGAACGGGGAAAATTATCATCTCTGTATTGGGGAAGAGATAGCCAAATGCTGCAAGTACTCCCATAATTGCGCCGGATGCTCCTACTGTTGCATTAGCCCTTAAAACCATTTGATATTGGTTATACAAATCTGCACTAATAGTCGCATGGTCAATTTCCCAAAAAGTGAATGCATACGAACCCATTTGTGCAAGGGCTGCACCCAAACCGCAAATAAAATAGAAAATGAGGAATCTTTTTGGTCCCCATGCTCTTTCTACCAAGGTCCCAAACATCCACAAAGCAAACATATTGAACAGCAGGTGGAAAAATCCTCCATGCATAAACATATGTGTAACTATTTGGTATGGCCTAAAAACTTCTGCCTTGTAGTGATGCAGTGCAAATAAATCATC
>JBBQPX010000195.1:0-5967 GCA_038216775.1 Chitinophagales bacterium | reverse complement strand
ACTACCCTTTATTTTCTATGGATATAGTTAACTCATTAATCTCTTCATTTTCTAATCATCAAATTAAAGTTTGGGTATTGGCTCCGCATCTTAAAACAGCAGATGCAAATATTGATTACTATTACGATTTTACACAGAGCATTGCCGAATACGAAAAGGTTTTTGCAGAGCTGGATATAGAATGGAAATGGCAGCCGGTTACTATTAAAGATTATGCCGCAATTATTGATGCCATTGTTAAAGAAAAAGACTTCGGCAGCAAAACTCCTGTGGTTTTAAATCTATGTGATGGAGATGAAATTAACGGTACGCCCGGCATTTCTGTTGTTCGCCTTTTGTCGGAAAAAAGACTAATATACACCGGTGCCGATGAGTACTTTTACAACATCACCACTTCTAAAATACCCATGAAGCAGGCTTTTGATAAAGCTGGCGTTGCTTCTGCAGCGTGGAAAGCTATTCATGATAAAGATGCGGATACAGAAAATATTTTTGAAGAGCTGGGTACGCCGATAATTGTTAAGCCTTCAATTTCTGGCGGCAGCATGGGCGTTGGCGTGAAAAATGTTGTTTACAATCAAACAGAATTAAAAGAACAGGTTGATAAAATGTTTACCGGCTACCGTGGTTGGGATTTGGCTGCAGATGGTTTAATTGCAGAGTCTTTTATAAGCGGACCGGAGTTTACGGTTTTTATTTCAGGCTCCTACAACAATCCTGAAAATGCAAAAGTTTATACTCCGGTTGAAAGGGTTTTTCATGAATCCTTACCCGAGCATGAAAAATTTTTATCGTTCGACAGACTTTGGGAAATTTATGAAGATGAAACCGCAATGCCCAACGAAGCTAATTTTTACGAATATGCTTTGCCCGATGCCTCATTAATTGACAAAATAAAAGCAGTTAGTTGGGATGCTTTTGTTGCCTGCAAAGGTTGCGGTTACACCCGTGCCGACGTTCGCATGGATAAACAAACTGGCAAACTTTACGTGCTAGAGGTAAATGCACAGTGTGGTTTAAGTGAAGATGAAAATTTTACCTCCATAGGCGCCATTCTCCGCCTTAGCGGAAAAACCTTTACTGAATTAGTTGTAGAAATTATTAATGACGCCTTTACCCGAAACGCTGCAACTTTGCTAAAAACGCGGTACGCATAAAATTTTATCTCCTGCGAACAGCAGAACCACAAATGAACGAATCACAAAATCAAAATCAATCTTTTAATCAATCTTCGCAAGTCTCCCCCTTTAGGGGGTCGGGGGGTTCTGGGCTTCGACTTTGCGTCCTCCAACCCGATTACTCCACATCCAATGTGGATTACCAAAACTACGACCCGCCAAGAGAACTTAGTCATTTAATGCCCGACGCACAAATTGACCATGTGCTGCTGAATAAATTATCTACCTACAAACAACTTAAGGAATTAAAGAAAAAAAACTACGATGTTTTTGTAAACCTCTGCGAGGGATATTTAGAATGGAACGTACCATCTGTAGATGTTATTTATTTTATGGAGTTGCTCAATCTCCCGTTTACGGGCCCAACATCTTTACTTTACGACCCGCCAAAAGATTTAATGAAATACGTAGCTTATGTTGCGGGTGTAAAAACGCCCGCTTTTGCATTAATTGAATCTTTAAATGAAATTGAAAAAGCTTGCAGCCATTTAAAATATCCGCTGTTTGTTAAGCCTGATAAAGCTGGCGACAGTTTGGGAATTGACCATCATTCTCTTGTAAATAATAAAGAAGAACTGGTTGAAAAATGCGCTGCTATCATTGAGGAATTTGGACCGCTTTTGGTAGAAGAATATATCGAAGGAAGAGAGTTTACAGTAATGCTGGTTGCAAATGCCCATGACCCAAAAACATGCACAATCTTTAAGCCTATAGAATACATCTTCCCCGAAGGATTTGAGTTTAAAACCTACGCGTTAAAAACATCGGAGCTTCATCCGGAGGCAAACATACCTTGCAACGACCCGATTCTGGAGCAGCAACTTAAAGATGCGGCGTTAGAAATTTTTAAGGGCTTTGGTGGTGTCGGTTATGCACGTTTAGACTTTCGTGTGAACGACAAAAATGAAAACTTCTTCCTGGAAATAAACTTTACCTGCTCCGTTTTTTATAAGGATGGTTATGAGGGTTCGGCGGATTATATATTAAAAAGCGACGGTATTGGACAGGCTGGTTTTCTTAAAAAAATTGTGGAGGAAGGCATTGCACGTCATCAACGCAGTCAAAAAAAATATATTATGAAGGGTAATGCCATAGCCGGTTATGGGATTTATGCAACGCAACATTTACGACCTAACGAATTGATTTTCAATGGAGAAGAGATGCCTCAACGCATTGTAACCCGCAGTTATGTAGCCCGTTACTGGGATGTTAAGGAGTTAGAAACTTTCAAAAAATACGCCTACCCTCTAAGTAAAGAGGTATTTTTGCTTTGGGATAACAATCCGGCAAACTGGGCGCCTCAAAATCATAGCTGTAATCCTAATACAGCCTACGATGGACTAAATGTAGTGGCTTTGCGAAATATACCGCAGGGCGAAGAACTAACCCTCAACTACGCATCCTTTCTGGATGAAAGTATGGAACCCTTTAATTGCCGCTGCGGTGCAGCAAATTGTTGTGGCTGGGTTACGGGAATTTCAAATAATTCGGTAACCGAAAGAGAAAGTCAGAAGAACGATTAAACCACTTGCTATCCCGCTGGTCTTACTAACCACGTTAAAATTCTCTCCATTTTTGTGGGGTTTTATTTTTTAAAGAATATCGATTCTGCAGCGTTTAATTATACGCTGCTGGCAACCGGATAATAATATTAGTATGTCTAAATTTCAAATTTTGCGTAACCTGATGGTGAAGCATAAGTATCAGTTGATATTTACGTATTCGTTATTTTCTCTGGAGATGCTGGGAAGTTTACTGCGTTTTTACTTTTTTGGCGAAGCCATCAACGATTTAATAAAAGGCAGTTATCACGGTTTGATTGTTTTAACTGTGGTGCATTTATCTTACTTAATTATCGGCACAATCCGCCACATGTATGATACCCGAACCTATTCTGCCATTTACACATCGCTGGTTACAAAATTTTTAAGCAGAAGATATGGTAAGGCAGATGTATCAAAACTTACGGCACACTCAACTTTAGCAAGGGAGTTTGTTGATTTTCTGGAGCATGATTTAGTGTATGTTTTTGAAGCCGCTTATAATATTCTGGGTTCGCTTATCATTTTATTTTTCTACGATAAAACAGTTGTACTTATTTGCCTGGCGATATTGATTCCGGTAATTCTCATCAGCATGTTGTACGGCAAAAAAATGCTTAGGCTTTACAAATTAAAAAACGATGAGCTTGAAAAACAGGTTGATATCATCGCCACTGGTAACAACAAATCTATCCGACATCATTATAATACTTTACGCAAATGGCAGGTTCGTATTTCTGATAAAGAAGCGTGGAATTTTGGTTTTATGGAGATAATGGTTTTGCTGGTAATTGCTATTTCGCTTGTTGCCTCTAAAAATCTGCACAGCACTACCATTATGGCTGGTAGCCTGTTTGGTATTTATAGTTATATATTAAAATTTGCTTCTGGGCTCGATACAATTCCTTACACCATGGAGAGACTTTCTTCCCTAAGTGATATAACGAGGAGGATTGAGCTGGAGGTTGATGACCTGCATGCCGGACAGGCAGGTTTGCCAGAGGAAAACACAATCATCCCAAAGGGAATAACAATGCTTCCGCTAAAAAGTAAAGAAGATTTTTCTTTTAGCAATTCTTAATTATCAAATATTATATTCGGTATTCTATATAAAACATTAACGGGCAAATGGATTAGTAAAAACCTTTCCATTTGCCCGTTAGTAAAATTATAATGCTAAAACACCGTTCCTACTTTTTCATTATCACACCACAACCAATTCTTGTACCTGCATTACCTGTAGGTTGTGTTGTAAAATCATCCATACCATTATGAACAATAACCGACTTGTTTAAAATATTTGTTTTTTCATCTCCGCCAATTGTCCATAAATCAGTTTCCAGTTCCATTGTTCCTTTGCCTGTTGCATCAAGGGTAACATTTCCTATATCTCCGCTATGAAAACTTGCGCTGCCCCATTTACCATGTTGTTTATTTGTTGGGTTCCAGTGGCCGTGTGCCATTTTCCCCATATCTCCACAATCGCCCATTTCGTGTAAATGAACTGCTACACTTTTATTTGCCATTTTTGGAATGTTTAGCATCAAAGACAATTTTACTTTTCCGCCTGCGGCAGAAAAATCTGCTGTTCCGGTTAGCGTTGTATCAGGTTGTGTACCCGATAAAGTTGCAGAAGCCTTTCCGTTTTCATCCGCTTTGGGAGCGTCTTTCACTTCAGTTTTTTCATCCTTTTTTTCTCCTTCTTTTTTCTCTTCGGCATTGTTACATGCTGTAAAAATAAAGGCTGTAGCAATGGCCAAACTACCAATGCTAAATAGCTGCTTAAAATTTTTCATTGTTGCTGTTTTAAATTTTGGTTAATTAATACAGTACAATGTACAAAAACAATGCCTTTAATAAAATGGAGGTTTTGTTAGGCGTTGGTTATTGATGATTTACCTGATTATCGTAACCGTTCCCTGCTCTACTTTCTTAAACTGACTTTTAAACGTGTAGGTTGCAGCCCAAACATATGTGCCGGATAGTTGTTTGCCTTTGTAAAAACCATTCCACCTGGTAAGTGGATTTCTGGTATAAAAAATCAACTCGCCAAAGCGGTTGTAAACAAGTAAAAGATAATCGCTTACTGCAGTTACATTTCCCATCACACCAAAATTATCGTTCACTGAATTTCCATCGGGTGTAAAAGCATTCGGGAAAAACACCTCTCCGCAAAAGCCTGTGTTAGTTGCATTAATTTGTGCAGATGTGGTTGCAGTGCAACCATTGTTATCAGTAACCGTAACAGCATACATGCCTGCGGCAAGGTTAGTTGCTGTTGCTGTGGTTTGAGCGGGAATTGTACTCCAGCTAAAAGTATATGGCGCAGCTCCGCCGTTTGCCGAAACTGTTGCACTGCCATCTTTTAACCCAGCACAGCTTTCGTCTTTTTTATTTGTGATTGATACGTTTGGCGGTGTTGCAGTAATTATATCAATTGTAAAATTGTCTGTACAAGATTTACTGTCAGTAACGGTAACCGAATATTGTCCCGGTGTTAAACCGCTTGCACTTGGCCCTGTTGAAACTGCCGGAGTCCATACATACGAATAGGTACCCGTTCCGCCAGATTCTGTTATTGTTGCTGAACCTGTTGTTGCCGTACATCCCGGTTGTGTAATATTTACAACATGATTTAATGCCGCCGGCGATGCAATTACTGCTGTTGCAGTTGATGGGCAAGCATTAAGTGCACTCACGGTAACGGTATAAGTTCCGCCAGCAAGCCCTGTTATTGTTTGTGAGTTTTGCGCCGGCGTTGTATTCCAGCTATAAGCAAACGGACCTAATGCTAAAGTTGCACCAACAACAGTTGCAGAGCCGTTGTTATCATTTGCACAATTATTCTCTGCCAAAACAGTTGTTGTTGACCCAAGTACATTTATTTGTTTTGGTGCTGTTATAGATGGTGCGTTTCCCGGTCCGTTAGCCATTAATGTAACAAAATAACTGCCCGGTGCCGAAAATGTATGCGAAGGATTTGCAAGTGTTGAGCTGTTATTTGCTCCAGAAGCGAAGTCGCCAAAATTCCAGATAAGCGATGGGCAAAGGTCTGATGTGTTTGTAAAATCGACTGTTAAGTTACCGTTACAAGCGCTGGTAAAAGATGCTTTGTTTGGCGGCGCTTCGCCAATGCTGATATCATCAATTGCAAAACCATCGTAGGCATTACATTGCGTTCCTGCACCAAAAATAAATCTGAAAATAACCTTTGGAATTCCAGCAAGGCTTGGCATAGTGTGGTTGGC
>JBBQPX010000194.1:0-6013 GCA_038216775.1 Chitinophagales bacterium | reverse complement strand
AAGGTTTGGTAGTTTGTAAGCGATTTATATGAAATTCCGGCGGTTTTAAAGGCATTATCTGCAATTTCAAATCCATAAGTGAAGATGGAAACCATTCCAACGACTTCTGCACCTGCAGCTTTTAGCACATCACAAACCTGTAAACTGCTTTTTCCGGTGGAAATTAGGTCTTCAATAACCAAAACCTTCTGTCCTTTTTCTAAATTACCTTCAATTTGGTTGCTTAAACCGTGCTCTTTAGGCTTAGGGCGCACATATATATAGGGCAATTTAAGCTGATCAGCCGCCATTGCACCCCAGGCAATACCTGCAGTGGCTACACCGGCAAGTACATCTGCCTCTGGAAATTGCTCAAAAATAACGCTGCACATTTCACTTTTAATAAAATCTCTGATGTAGGGAAAAGACAATACCTTGCGGTTATCGCAGTAAATCGGACTCTTCCAACCGCTTGCCCAAGTGAATGGTTGTTGTGGGCTTAACTTAATTGCATTAATTTGTAAAAGTTTTTCAGCTACCGCTTTTTCGTTAGTCATGCGGCAAAATTAGGAATTAGGAATTAGGAATTAGGGATTTTTGCATTTTGATTTTTGAATTTTGAATTATTAATACTTTTCTATGTACATCAAGATATATTTTGGAGAGAAACCCGTTTTTCTTTGCAACGATGTTGATAAGGAATTGAATGAAATTCTGCATCACCCGGATGCCGTTTTTGTGGATGAGGTATCGCCCAGTGCCATAAAATCTATGCTGCACGAGATAAAAAAGGAACAATTTCATGCAGGTGTTATATGGCATACCGACCTGGAAAAGCTTAAACAAGCCTTTTTTAAAAACTTTCAGCTAATAGAAGCGGCAGGCGGCATTGTACAGAATGATGAAAAAGAGATTCTGTTTATTTATCGCCTTGGCAAGTGGGACTTGCCTAAGGGCAAAATTGAAAAAGGTGAAAAAGAACAAGAAGCTGCCGTAAGAGAAGTTGAGGAGGAAACCGGCGTTACCGACCTTCATTTAAAAAACAAAGTTGGCGAAACTTATCATGTGTATGAGGCATTTGGCAAGCATTTTTTAAAAATTTCGCATTGGTATTATATGACTTGTTCATCAAATCAGGAATTGGTACCTCAAACAGAAGAAGATATAACCGACATTAAATGGGTGAATACCAAGGATATAAAAGATCCGATGAAAAACACTTATCCTTCTATAAAAAATATAATGAGTACTTTTTTTGATACGCCGTGAGGAGAGTTGGCGGTTGGCAATTTGCAGTTAGCAAAATACATCAAATCAATAATTTCATAGTGGTGGTACCGTAAAAAATAAGATTCTATTATAAAATAAACCTTTATAATACTACAATATTGCAGCGGTAAAATTTGCAAACTGGCAACTGCAAATTGAGAACTGATTAAGCAGGTTTCTTCAAAATAGCAACAGTTAACCTGCTTATACAAACCAGTTTCTTTCTTTCGTCGTGTATTTTTATATCCCACACGTGTGTGGATGCGCCGATATGCAATGGCGTGCAGGTTGCAATTACCCAGCCGCTGCGTGCACTTCTAACGTGATTGGCGTTAATTTCTAATCCTACGCAAATTAATTTACTGGAATCAATTACAAAATGAGAAGCAATACTGCCAACAGTTTCGGCCAGTGCACAGCTTGCACCGCCGTGCAGTAAACCATAGGGTTGTTTAGTACGTTCGTCAACAGGCATACGGGCCACAAGATAATCATCGCCCAACTCAACCCACTCCATACCTAAAAATTCGCCCATGGTTTTTGGTCCCAGCGGATTAATATCTGGTAACGACAAGGATTTATTAAACCAGATTGACATAGGAATTTATTTTACGGATAAAGTAGATTATTTGTTCTTTTTTATTGATTTTTTTACCACATCTGGCAAAAATTGTGAAACATCGCCGCCATTTCTTAATACATCTCTTACTAAAGTGGATGCAACTGACGTAAACTGTGGCAAACAAGTAAGGAAAATGGTTTCAATTTTACTATCAATACTGCGATTCATATCGGCAATTGCCTTCTCATATTCAAAATCATTTACGTAGCGAATACCACGTAATATAAAATTTGCGTTTACCTTATTGCAACAATCAACAGTTAAACCATCGTAAGCTAATACTTCCACTTTAGGATTGTCTTTGTAAATTTCTCTTATCCATTTTAAACGTTGCCTTTCGCTAAACATGGGCTTTTTGTTGCTGTTGCGGCCAATACCTATAACCAGTTTATCAAACAGCGGTAAAGCCCTGTCAATAATATCTGTATGGCCCAAAGTTACGGGGTCGAAAGTGCCGGGGAATAAACAAATCCTCATTAATGGATAATTTTTGAATGGATAATTGATAATTTTTTAGTGTTACAGACTTAACTGTTTTGCCAACAAAGTACAAATCTTAGCATCAAAATGAGATAATTATTTTGGACACATTATTAATTATCCATTAAATCATTATCCATTTGTATTGTTTCCAGCAAGCAAATATAAAGCAGCCATTCTTACCGCCACGCCGTTTTCTACCTGCTGTAAAATAATAGATTCGTTGCCATCTGCCACATCGCTGTCTATTTCTACACCGCGGTTAATTGGTCCCGGATGCATAATTACAATTTCTTTTTTTAAACCATCCAGTAACTTTCTGCTCACGCCATAGGCCAGGTTATATTCTCTTAAAGATGAAAAAAGCACCTGATTCTGCCTTTCTAACTGAATACGCAGCACGTTAGCTACATCGCACCATTCCAATGCTTTTTTAAGATTATACTCAACTTTTACGTTTAATGCTTCTTGAATATATTTAGGAATAAGCGTTGGCGGGCCCGAAACCATAACCTCTGCTCCCATTTTGTTCAACAGGTAAATATTACTCAGTGCAACCCTCGAGTGCATTATATCTCCAATCAAAACAACTTTCTTGCCTTCCAGCGTGCCCAGTTTTCCGGTTATTGATAATGCATCAAGTAAAGCTTGGGTGGGATGTTCGTTTATTCCATCTCCTGCATTTATAATAGCCGCAGGTATATGCTTGGCCAGAAAATGGGGAGCACCGCTGGCGCTGTGCCGCATTACCACCATATCCACTTTCATGCTTAAAATGTTGTTCACTGTATCAAGCAAAGTTTCGCCTTTTGATACTGATGAAGCTGAGGCTGCAAAGTTGATAGTATCGGCACCAAGGCGTTTTTCGGCCAGTTCAAACGATATCCTTGTGCGGGTTGAATTTTCGTAAAAAAGATTAACGATTGTTACATCACGTAAAGAAGGCACTTTTTTTACAGGGCGTTGTAAAACTTCTTTAAACTGCGTTGCTGTTGATAAAATAAGGGAAATATCTTCTCTGGTGAGGTCTTTAATGCCCAATAGATGTTTGGTAGATAGTTGCATTAAGCAGCGAAGTTAGGGGATAATTTTATAATTGATAATTAATAATTTTTCGATTTGCAGCTGCTTTTATTTCTTGATAGACACTAAGATTAAAAACATTATCAATTATCCATTCACCCGTTATCCATTAGTATAGCACAACTGCCTCTTTATCCCACTCAACCTTAACTTTTTGGGAAATAACCGTATCAATCGCTTTGCCGCAATAGTCAGGCTGAATGGGTAGCTCACGGTTAAAACGCCTGTCAACAAGTACGCACAATTCTACTTTTTTAGCTCGGCCAAAATCTTGCAGCGCATCCAAGGCAGCACGAATAGTTCGGCCTGTATAAAGCACATCATCTATTAAAATAACTTTTTTATCTTCTATCGAAAAAGGAATTTCTGTTTTACTGCCAACATGCAATTCGTCACGTACATCATCCCGGTAAAAAGTAATATCTAAAATACCGTATTGAGGTTTTTGGCCAAGGCAAAGCTTCGCTATGCTTTCCATAATTAGTTCACCAACACGCACACCACGTGGCTGAATGCCAATAAATACTACTTCATTCAGATTGGTATTATTCTCCAAAAGTTGATGAGCCAATCTTAGTATGGTAAGTTGTAATTGCTGTTTATCTAAAATTGTTTTCAAAATGAATGTTTGTAGAGCGAATTTATCAGATATTAATCGAAAAAAAAGTCCCCAGACTAATCGGGGGACTTTCAGGTTTAATTATTTCCCTCCTTTCAAATGCTTCTGTAACAATTCCAGGTCGTCCCATTTTCCTTCTGCAGCGAGTTTGGCCTGTTTTGGCCAGCTTCCAGGATTGTGCATAGCGAACTTGCTACCGGCTGCATCCAAAATTTCTTTTAAGTTAGCAATGGTGCTTTTAGAAAGTTGCTTGTAGCTGCTAATTTTGCTTTTGTACAGCAATGATTCAATTTTTTTACCGATACCCTCCACTTTGGTAAGGTCATCTTTTACAGCAATTACTGGTTTTGGCTTCGGCTCTTTTGGTTTTGCTTCTTTTTTAAGTTTTACAGTTTTCGCTTTTGGTGTTTCAGCTTTCTGCTCTACCAACGGCACTCTAACAATGCAATTCTCTACCGGATAACCTGTCATTTCTGACATTACTTTTTCTTCGTTATCATTCACCCATCTGCCATTGCTTAGCAAGTAGCGGTATTGATAGTCTTTCCCTGCAGCAAGTTCCAACTCTGCTGTCATGGAGCCATCAGCCTGCTTTGTCAGGTAAATACCCTCTTCTAAATTCCAGTTATTAAATTCTCCGAGTAAAACACACTCTTCAGCACCAATAATATTAGCGGCTGGCAATGTGAAAGTTATTTTTGTTGTCATTGTTTAAATTGATTTTTTTATATAATTATTTTTCCTGCAAAAACGGATAGCGATAATCAGTTGCAGAGTTAAATGTTTCTTTAATTGTTCTGGCACTTAACCAGCGATACAAGTTTAAAATAGAACCCGCTTTATCGTTTGTACCACTACCTCTTGCACCGCCAAATGGTTGCTGGCCAACAACCGCACCAGTTGGTTTATCATTGATGTAGAAATTACCAGCGCTGTTACGTAGTTTGTCTGTTGCTAATTCCACCGCAAACCTGTCTCTTGCAATAACCGCACCTGTTAAGGCATACGGAGATGTTTCGTCAACCAGCTTTAGTGTTGCTTCGTATTTATCTTCATCATAAATATAAATAGTAAGCACTGGCCCAAAAAGTTCTTCGCACATAGTTACGTACTTAGGGTCTGATGCTTCAATAATAGTAGGCTCAATAAAATAGCCTTCTGTTTTATCGCACTTACCTCCTACCCAAATTTTTGCACCACTATCTCTTTTTCTGGAATTTTTGATATAGCCTTCCAGTTTATCGAAACTCTTTTCGTCAATTACGGCGTTTACAAAATTTGTAAAGTCTTCTACAGTACCCATCTTCATGGTCTTTACCTGCTCCACTAATTTTTTCTTTACTTCTGCAGCAATGTTAGATGGAATATATGCTCTTGAAGCAGCAGAACATTTTTGTCCCTGGTATTCAAATGCACCTCTTGCCAAAGCCGTAACAACTACATCAGGGTCTGCACTTTTATGAGCAATCACAAAATCTTTACCACCAGTTTCGCCAACAATGCGTGGGTAAGAGCGATACATACTCATATTCTTACCAATCGTTTCCCACATCTTATTAAATACGCCGGTACTTCCGGTAAAATGAATACCTGCAAAATCACGGTGGTTAAATACTATCTCGCCAATAGTTGGTCCATCAATAAAAACAAGATTGATAACACCATCGGGCAAACCTGCTTCTTTTAAAATACGCATAAACATTTGAGCGCTGTAAACCTGTGTGTTGGCACATTTCCAGATAACTACATTGCCACACATAGCAGCAGAAGTTGGCAGGTTGCCGCCAATGGCTGTAAAATTAAAGGGTGTTAATGCAAATACGAATCCTTCAAGCGGGCGATATTCCATACGGTTGTTCATGCTTGGTCCGCTGATAGGTTGCTGACGGTAAATATCACTTAAAAAGTGAACGTTAAAACGTAGAAAATCTATCAATTCACAAGCGGCATCAATCTCTGCC
>JBBQPX010000193.1:0-6014 GCA_038216775.1 Chitinophagales bacterium | reverse complement strand
AGCCTCTTAAACGAAATCCGCAGCTATGGCTGTTGTGCCAGTTTTTTAATTACATTGATGGTCTCTGTATGATCGGCTCCTAATCCCTCTTTTTGAAATTGTAAACGGCCTTGCTTATCTAAAACTGAAACAATATTACTGTGTGAAAAATTTCCATCGGCATCTTTTTCATATTGAACATTTAGTAAAACCGATAGTGTTCTTACAGCATCTTCATCACCATGTAATAAAGTCCAGTTTTTATTCAAGCCTGATTTTGTTGCAAAATATTTTAACCGTTCCGGCGTATCTCTTGTAACATCAAAACTCACCAACAAAAAGTTTACATCTCCGCTATTTAGCGAATCTGCAATAGAGACCATATCTGCAGTTAAACGTGGACAGGCATATCCACAATGTGTAAATACCATACCAACTACCGTTGGTTTTCCATAGAGCATATTAAGCGTAAAATCTTTGTTGTCTTGTGTTTTAAAGGAATCCTTTAGTGTAAATATGCTTTCCACCGGAATGGCTACTTTGTCAGTTTTACAAGCTACACTGTCTTTATTTGCACAGCAGGATTTTTCGGTTTTTTCGCCACTTTTTCCACAAGAAATAATTAATGTAGTTAGAGCGACAACTATAATGAAATATTTTATCATCGTTTTAAATTTAAATATTGATGAGCGCAAAACGCTCAGTTATTGGTTAATATCTTTTGCACACCTGAAACCAAGGTTAGCAATACAAAAATTCCCCTTAAGGCTTCCACGATATGAAAATCTTAAAAATGCTGCATAATCTTCTCTGTCGTTTACGTTGATGGATGCTGCTGCACAAAAAGATTTCTTTTCATCTTCCTCACTGGTTCGGGAATCGCCTTTACTTAAAAAACTATTAAAATTAAAAGTCCATTCCCAGACAAGCCCATGCATATCATAAAGCCCGTAGGTATTGCAGTATGTTGATTTTACATTAGGTAATACTTTTGGATTGGGACGACGGTACCACTCAAGTATATATTCCGTAAGCGGCATATTTATTTTGTTTTGCGGCGCTGCTTTACCGGCCATTTCCCACTCGGCAATGGAGGGTAAACGTTTTTTCATCCAACTGCAATAGGCTTTTGCAGCAAACCAACTTACATACACTACTGGCGATTTATAAACAGCTTTTTGTGCTTCACCTATTACAAAATCACTCTCCCAGTTTTTAAGGTAGTTGGCATCTGCAAATAAGCGATTTACTTTTGAGCGGCTCCACTCTGGATTTGCCTTTACAAACTCCAGAAACTCTTCGTTGGTTACTGGATATTCATCCATATAAAAAGCAGCTACTTTTACTGGCCGGTTATCACCAATTTTAAAAAAGGATTTATAGGAGCCTTTATTTATTTTCAATAATTTTTTGCCAGTATCAGGCTTTGGCTGACCTGCGGCAAAGTTGCTGTAAATAATTATTGATAATATGGTAATAAAATATTTCATTGATTTTTTTAAAACGTACGGTTGAGTAATCAACCGTACGTTTTTGCATAGGGATTAATTTTTTATTTGCAGAAACACATTTGGGTTTTCATTTCCCTCTACTTTTATTTGTGCCAACGCACCTTTATGGAATGTGCGGAAAATAGCATGGTCAACTATATGGTAAGTACCAGGTACTTCCATTTTCATTTCTACAATGGATGAGCCGCCGGGAGGAACAACAGTTGTTTGTACATTATTATTAATGAGGCTTCCTCCTTCAACATAAACTTTATCAAAAATTTCACCAATAACATGAAATGATGAAGTGAGATTCGGTCCACCATTTCCCACAAAAAGTCTTACAGTTTCACCTGTTTTTGCTTTTAAGGCATTTGCACCTGCATTTGCATTTACTCTGCCATTAAACAATACATAATCTGCATCTTCTTTTATTGCTTTATCCATATCGAATTCCTGAAGACCTTTTGCGCCAAATTTTCCTTTTGTATAAAAATCACCTTGCATCAGGTAATATTCTTTATCCACTTTACTCATGCCGGATTGTGGTTCTACCAGTATTAATCCGTACATGCCATTTGCTATATGCATACCAACGGGCCCTGTAGCACAATGGTACACAAACAAACCAGGGTTTAAGGCCCTGAACTGAAATCTGGCTGATTGACCTGGTGCAACCATCGTAGCATTAGCACCACCACCTGGGCCAGTTACCGCATGTAAATCAATGTTATGAGGGAGCTTACTGTCTGGCATATTTTTTAAAGTAAAATCAACCAGATCGCCTTCTCTCACCCTTATAAATTTTCCGGGAACCTTACCACCAAATGTCCAGAAAGTATATTCTGTACTGTCGGCAATTTTCATAACTTTTTCTATTACTTCCAGTTCTACAATAACTTTTTTTGGCGAAGTATATTCCAGTTGCTTGGGTACCATTGGCACATCGGTAAGTTCGGCGGTAACAGTGCCTGTAATTGCAGTGTCAATAGTTGGCTTGTCGGCAGTGTTTGCATTTTTCTGTTCCTTGCAGGATATTGCAGCGAGCATGATTGCCATAATTGGAATGGCATGTAATAATTGTTTTTTCATTTTTTATATTTTTAATTGTGTTATTTGCAGGGATGGTTAATTATTTTGAGTAGCCCTTTGAAAAAGTTTTATTTCGGGATTAATAACAACAGAAAGCCATACCCAGTTTTGGATAGATTTCATTTGTTGGTTAATAGTAATGTTTTTGATGTATTTCATGGATGAAGAAGGAAGCATTTGTCCGTAACCTCCTATAATTTTTACTGCGTTATCCAGGTTGTAGTTAAATGAAAGGTCTACCTCATTACCTAAATACCTGCTGGTAGGTGCATGTTCGTATTTAAGGACTTTTGCGGGAGATACATAATGATGTAATGCTGCCTGTATACCTGTTTTTTTACTTGGTTTAAATGAAGCATTTAAGTAACTATCCCAAAGCCCGGTATTATTATGCGGACTTGCTACATAGAAGTAATCCATAAACCCGTAAAATTTGTGGTGCGTTCCATACAGTGGATTAAAAGCAGTTAGTTTGCTATTGGTACCGCCCATGTCAATACCACTTAAATAATCTGACCCTACGCCAACAGTAAACTTTTTGTTGATAGAATAATTTCCGTAAAGAGAAGCCATCCATGCAGAGGTATTAATGGCTGCTGCATTTTTAATATTTGATTTTCCACTTTGGTAATAAATACTTGCTGTGGCATTAAATCTTGTGGTTTTGTAATATGCATTAACGCCAAATGTTTGAAGGTATGAGTACAAAGAATCACTGCTTCTTTGCCTGGCCTGATTCATCAATAATGCAGTAAATTTAAGGCTGTCATTTAATTTGTATTGAAGCCAGGCGAATTGTAAATTTTTATAAGGCTGACTAAGCGAATCATTATAGAAAGTACTGTTAACCTTTTCGCTGTTTTGATTAAAAGCCAGTGCTATATGTGTTTGAAATTTTCCCTTTTCAAACATAAATAATGCAGCATCATGTTTGCGACCGGCATTATTCCAATCAAGCGCTCCTAAAATCCGTTCGTCGTCATAAGCAAATACCTGCCGCCCAATCTTCATTTGAATAGTTTTTGAAAATGCAATTTGTGCCCATGCTTCAAAAAGACTGATATTATTGGCAGTTTGCTGAACTTGGGGATCATGACCCCAAACATTAAGCATTTGCATGGTTAAGCCAGCTGAAAGTTTTTCGCCTTTGTTATATATAAGGCCAAGGCGGTTACGCTGCGAAACAAATGCAGCTGGTTTTTGTCCGTTTAATATAGGTGTAAAAACACCGTTTCTAAATTCGGCCCTTGGCCTTATTTGTAACTGTAGTTTTAATTCCTCTACGTCACCTGCAGGTTTATTTTGCTGCGCAAATATGGTGGATGCTAAAAGAATATGAAGGCAGAAAAAAAGTAGTTTAAGAAACTTATTTTGTGATTTGTTCATGTTGTTATTCAAATTATTTTCGGAGGCAAAAATATTATCATAGGAATTTAATTATTATGTTGTTTCTCATTAATAAATATGATTATTATCACAAAAAAGGATAAAGATGTCTTTTATTATTGCATTTTAATTATTGAAAGCATAGTTACCAGAATTAAAAACCTTTAAATCAATTGTATGTTATCAAAATCACAAGCCCGCACTTTCTTTCTGGGCGGTACTATTGTAACCTTTGCGGTTTTTCTAGGCTTGTCCTGGACCTCGATGAGTAAAGAGGTACCTAAAAGAACCCACGAAGAAAATTTGTCTCCACAAGTCATCAACGGAAAAAAAATATGGGAAGCCAACAATTGCATGGGCTGCCATACTATCCTTGGCGAAGGTGCTTATTACGCACCCGAACTCACTAAAGTTTACGAACGGAGAGGTGAAGGCTACATGAAAGCAGTATTAACCTCTAAAGTTCCCTGGTCGCCACGTGGCAGAAAAATGGTAGCCTACGCATTCTCCGATAAAGATGCTTCCGATCTGGTGGCCTTTTTTAAATGGATAGGAGAAATTGACCTCAATGGATTTCCACCCAAACCTGATCTAAAAAAATAACTAACTCTTAAAATATTTTTATGAAATATAAATCACAAAAAGTAGCATACTGGTTTTTTGCCTTATCCATGCTGCTGTTATTTTTACAAATTGTTTATGGATTTATCATGGGGTTTGCACATATGGGTTATGATGGCCTGCATAGTGTAATTCCGTTTAATACTGCAAGAGCTGTTCATACAAACCTGCTGGTGGTTTGGTTGTTATCAGGTTTTATGGGTGCTGCATATTATATTATCCCAGAAGAAGCAGAGAATGAGCTGGTAAGTGTAAAACTTGCCTATATACAATTAATAACGCTTGCATTGGTAGGCGTTACAGCTATTGTTGGTTATCATTTTAATTATTGGGAGGGAAGAAAATTCCTGGAAATTCCCAGACCATTGGATTATCTGGTCGTGCTGAATGTACTTACCTTTTTAGGTATTATATTGGTTACACTTTTTAAAGGAAAGAAACGTACAACAACATCACTTGTGCTAACTATGGGATTAGTTTTTGCAGCACTGCTTTATTTACCCGGTATGATCTGGTTCGATAATCAAACCATGGATTCGTTTTTTCGCTGGTGGGTAGTGCATTTATGGGTTGAAGGTGTTTGGGAATTAATCATGGGTGGTATCCTTGCTTTCCTGCTCATAAAAATTACTGGTGTTGATAGAGAGGTAATTGAAAAGTGGTTGTATGTAATTGTGGGCCTCACTTTTATTTCGGGGATACTCGGTACCGGCCACCACTATTATTATATAGGTGTAGGTAAAACCTGGTTAATTGTTGGCGGAATATTCTCAGCATTAGAGCCACTTGCATTTTTGGCCATGGCATTATTTGCTGTATCGATGTATCGTAAAGGAGAAAAAAAACATCCCAATAAAATTGCACTTAGCTGGACGCTGGGCACTGCAATTGTTTCCTTTGTTGGTGCAGGGCTATTAGGCCTTGCGCACACCTTCCCTGGCGTGAATATGTACACACATGGAACCTTAGTAACGGCAATGCATGGGCACCTTGCTTTTTGGGGAGCTTACGGAATGATTGTTTTTGCCATCATCGCTTATACTATGCCAAATCTCACTGGCCGTAAAAGATATGATAGTGCTGCAGGAGCATGGGCTTTTTGGTTATCAAATATTGGTATGCTGGGGATGACCGTTGCATTTGGTGTTGCTGGCGTGGCACAGGTTTATCTGGAACGAAAAGTTGGGTTGGAGTTTGGCGATGTTCAAAAAGAAATTCAGATTCACTTCTTTATTCTGATATGTTGTGCAACCATGTTTACAACTGGTATATGTATTTATATTTACGAGTTCATTAAATACGGTCGCCCAACAGACGAGGCATTGGAGCCAGCGAAAGTGTCGGTAACAGTACCCCTGTAAAATTATTTAATTACATGCTATTAAAAATTAAAAAATAGAAAGATGGATATCAAGCCGTATTATCATACCGTTGGCAAAGAAGTAG
>JBBQPX010000192.1:0-6026 GCA_038216775.1 Chitinophagales bacterium | reverse complement strand
CTACATGGTCGAGCGCATCATTTTTTACGGTATGCACTTTCTTAATGCCGTATTTGCCTAACGATGCCAAATCATCTGTAACATTACCCAGCACAATAGCTTCGGCAGTTGTGCCTGTTAATTCCGCAACCTTTGCGCCGTAGCTTGCTGCTTCAAAAGATGATTTCTTTATTTGTCCTTCTGATTGGTCTAAAAAAATTAAAACACTCATAAAATTTATTTTTTGCCCCAAACCCCTGAAGGGGCTTTTACTCACGGTTTAAAATTAATGCTGTGAGTGCCGGGTTGTTTTATAATAATAACTGTTCGATAATTTAATACTGTCTTTTCCTTAGTTTCCCTTTAGGGGACAGGGGCTTTTAAATCGCTTTTGCTTCTTCGTGTAATAATCTAACCAATTCCTCCGGATTATCTGGAGAAACTAATTTCACACTTGCTTTTGCAGGCGGTAAATCAAAAGACGCAATGGTTGTAAGTGCATCCACAGCAATTGGTTCAACTGCATTAAGTGGTTTACTTCTTGCACCCATAATACCTTTCATATTTGGTATGCGTTGCTCTGCCATACCTTTCTGGCAGCTAACAACAAGCGGTAAAGCCACATTGTTGTTTTCTTCGCCACCTTCAATTTCACGGTTAATTATAGCAGTTGTACCTTCTAAAGTAAATTTTGTGGCCAGAGAAACATACGGCAAATCCAGCAACTCCGCAACCATGCCACCAATAGAAGAGCCATTGTAATCAATTGTTTCTTTACCGGTAAACACTAAATCGTAACTGCCTTTTTTTGCTATTTCTGCAATCTGCGAAGCAATATAAAAACTATCATGGCTATCAGCATTAACCCTGAAAGCCTCGTCACCACCCAATGCCAGCGCTTTACGTATAATCGGGTCGCAATCTGCGCCGCCCACTGTAACGAGGTGAATAACAGTTGCAGGGTCAGCTTCTTTCAGTTCAATAGCTTTCACCAAAGCGTACCATTCGTCATAAGGATTAATAATCCACTGCACGCCATCAGCAGCGAATTTCGTATTGTTATCTGCGAAGGCTATTTTTGCCGTAGTATCTGGCGTTTTACTGATGCAAACTAAAATCTTCATGTTAATATTATTTAAGAATTGCGAAAATAAGTTGTTTATGCAACTAAATGCAAAGATAAGCGAAGCGGTGGATTTTAAAAACAAAAAACCTAAATAATTATAGGGATATGAGCAGGATAGAAAAATTATTGGAATACATGAAAACATCTGGCAAGGATAGTTTTCTGCAACATGCGCTGGCGCTGGAATACATTAAGGTTGATAACGACGAGGAAGCCCGCAAACTGTTTAACGAAATATTGCTAAGGGAGCCAACTTATATCGGGTCTTATTATCATTTGGGCAAATTATTGGAGCGTGTTGGCGATTATGATAGGGCAATTAGAGTGTACAAAAGAGGCATAGAAGAAGCCCAAAAAGCGGATGACCATCATTCGAGGATGGAATTGCAGGCGGCGCTGGAGGATATTGAGGAGGAGTAGGGCCTCCTCTATCTCCCCCGAAGGGGGAGGAAATCTGGGAGATTGAAGAGAAGATTATGTTTTTATTTTTTTGTCCCGGCATTTGGAATTCTATTTTACATCGTTGTGCCTGCCCCGACGAACGGAAGTGGAACTCGGGGTCACTCCCTTGTACCGCATACCAATATTGAACTTTTACCTAAGCGTATTTAGAATATGTTATAATGACTCTTGTAGAAAAATTTAAAGCATACATAAAAACAAATAATCTTTTCCAACAAAAAGATAAACTCCTGCTTGCAGTAAGCGGTGGCGTGGATTCAGTAGTGCTTTGCGAATTATGCAAACAAGCTGGTTTTGATTTTATTATTGCACATTGCAATTTTCAATTAAGAGGTGCCGAAAGTGAGCGTGACGAAAATTTTGTAAAAGCACTTGCAGAAAAATACGAAGTCGAAATCTTTATAAAAAAGTTCGACACTGAAAAATTCGCAGCAGAAAACAAATTGAGCATACAAGTTGCCGCCCGTGAACTTCGCTACCATTGGTTTTCTGAATTAATTGGCAATAAGCAATTAGCAATGGGCAATAAACAAAAACTAGGGCAGCTTGCCACGGAAACTCCAAATTGCCCATTGCCCATTGCCTCCTCACCGCCCACCACGCCAACGACAACATCGAAACCCTTTTAATGAATTTCTTTAAAGGCACCGGCATAAACGGACTGCACGGCATTATACCAAAACAAGGCCATATTATTCGCCCATTATTGTTTGCTAAAAAAGAAGATATTGCCGCATTCGCCAAAGAAAATAGCTTGGACTTTGTAGAAGATTCTTCCAATGCATCTGATAAATACACCCGCAATTATTTTCGCAATCAACTGATACCGGGCCTTAAAACTGTTTTTCCACAGGTGGAGGAAAACCTGCTCAATAATATTGAGCGTTTTACAGAAATAGAAACCGTGTATAATGAGGCTATTCATCTTGCGAAGCAAAAATTATTGGAGCCAAAAGGCAATGAAATACATATACCGGTTTTAAAACTGCTTAAGGTAAAACCTGTAAATACTATCCTGTATGAGATTATTAAAGAATATGGTTTTACGGCACATCAAACAGCAGATGTGGTTGCTTTGCTGAAAAGCGAAAGCGGAAAATATATTCAGTCGGCAACGCACAGAGTTATTAAAAACCGCAACTGGCTTATCATTGCGCCAAACAAAACCCTTGAAGCACAAAATATATTAATAGAAGAAAACGATAAGCAGATTGAATTTGAGGATGGAAACATTACACTCGAAACTGTATCAACCCAAAACCAGAAACTCAAAACCCAAAACAGCATTGCTCAACTTGATGCAAAAGAAATAAAATTCCCTTTATTGCTCCGTAAATGGATGCCCGGCGATTACTTTTATCCGCTTGGTATCCAGAAAAAGAAAAAACTAAAAAAGTTTCTAATCGACCAAAAATTATCCATCACCCAAAAAGAAAAAATCTGGGTTATTGAAATGGATAAAAAAATAATATGGGTTGTTGGCCTGCGAATTGACGACAGATTTAAGGTAAACGACAATACAAAAGAATTATTCCAAATCTCACTAACCGTCGCCGAATAAACTTGGGTGCTTAAGCTCCTCTATAATGCCGGTAAATAATGCCGGTTGCAGGTAAGCAATTAATGCCAGTGTAAAGGCTAAACCAAATACGGCTCCCCACAAATGCGCATCGTGGTTAACATTATCGCCACCTCTTTTACCCATGTAAATGCAATATATTATGTAAAGCACAGCATATACGGTTGCAGATATTTTTACAGCAGCATATATATAAATACTACTCCAGGGGCTGAAAATAATAGTAGCAAATACAACAGCAGATACGGCGCCAGATGCCCCAAGGCTTCGGTAACCCTGGTCATTTTTATGTTTAATATAACTGGGGATATCAGAAATTACTAATGCCAAAAAATACAGTGCCAGGTAAGCAAACTTTCCACCTAGCTCATACTCATTTAAATAAAACTCCAGGTTGCGGCCAAAAAAGAACAACGTAAACATGTTGAAAATAAGGTGCATATAATCAGCATGTAAAAAGCCCGAGGTTATAAAACGTAAGTATTGGTTTTCTCTGGCCACTTTATAGGGCCACATAATAGTTTTATCTACAAAATCTCTATTAGTAAAGCCAATTAAGGAAAAAAGTACGTTGGCTACTATTAGCCCGATGGTTATAGGATAATCCTGAAGATTCATGTTTTTTATTTAGGATGGTAAAACTAAAGTTTTCTTTATTGTTAGCGGTTAATTTTTCTTTCTGAAAAGACGTTGAAAAAAAATAATCAACATATAAAACCCTTGAAACCCTTTTTCGGCATGTTTACCAAATAACACAAATAATGTGTAAGCGAAAAATCTACTGCGTATTTATACTAATTACGCAATAAATACGTTTATGTAGTTGGTATTCTACAAGCGTAAAGCCAGAATACTAACTTAAGATGCTGAAAATGAAATAATTGCGAAATTATTTCGTTTCAATAACAAACCAATATCCAAACAAAATGAAGCCAAACTTACACAAGTTTACAGGTTATGTGCAGTCCCTAGCTGCAAAAGCATGGCCTTATTTACCCGTATATTTTAAGAATTTTAAAAGTTTTTATAAAGGCGTAAGCCTGTATTTATAATTATCCAAATGTTATCCTAATTAAAGCACGTATGAAAACAATTTTTACAAACGCTGGATTTTTTAAGAAACCAGCATTAGCCCTGTTAGCGGGTTTGTTTTTGTTATTGATGAGTTACTCATCCAGCGCTCAGTTGGGTGTTTATTCATTTACCGGTGGAGGGGCCTGCCCAAACCAAAATCCTGCTGTAACCAGCCAGCCCGCCAATGCGGTATTTAGCAATTACAGTAGTGTAAATACAGATTGCAGGGGAACGGATAATGTTTTTAACAACAGAGGGTGGAATACCACTACCACGATAGACCTCACCCAGTATAACCAGTTTACACTAGCACCTAATTCAGGCTATGCGTTAACTTTAAGTTCTATAGTTTTTACGGAGTTTGTTAACGAAAATCCGGGTTCAGCAACAAGCGACTGGTCTTTACGTTCAAGTCTTGATAATTATGCAACAGATATAGCTTCTGGCTCATCAACAGTATCTTCACAAACTCATACCATAACCCTGCCTGCAGGTAGTTTTACAAATATCGGTACTGTTACTTTTAGATTATATCTAACAAATGCAAATCAATATAATACCGAATGGACAAATGATGAAATTACCATCAATGGTACCGTAAATGTTGCAATACCTGCTAATCCTGCAAACCCAACATCAAATTCGCCACAATGCGCTACTCCGGGTGTAACTATGAACTTTAACGGTTCGGCCCCATCAGGAGAAACCTGGTATTGGCAAACTACTGCAGCAGGAACAAGCACATCAAATTCAGCATCTTCATACACAGTAAATACTGCAGGAACTTATTATGTAAGATCACAGAATAATACAACATTGGCATGGAGCAGTGGAGCAGGTAGTTTAGCTGTTACAGTAACTCCTGATGTAGATACGCCAGTATTTACTACCGGGGCAACGTCAACCCGTTGCCAGGGAGCAGGTACGGTTACTTTTGCATGTACTGCGGCAAACAGTAGTCTAATAACATATACGCTTGATGCGGCCAGTTCATCTGCAGGAAATTATATAGCCAATGGTACCATACCCGATGTTACTTATGTAGCAGGCTGGTCGGGTGTAACAACTATTACTGCAAATGCACAAGGTTGCGGTGGTCCTAAAACGGCTACACACACCGATACTACAAAATCAACAGTAGGTACGCCGGTATTTACTTTGGGAGCAACTTCAACAAGATGTCAGGGAGCCGCAATAGTAACTTATACAGCAACCGCAACCAATGCAACAGCTATTACTTATTCATTAGATGCAACAACAGCTGCATTCCCTGGCAACTCAATTAATACCTCAACCGGTGATGTAACTTATGCAGCCGGCTGGACAGGCCCTTCAACCATTACCGCAACTGCATCAGGATGTAACGGCCCAACAACGGCAACACACACCGTAACTGAAACTCCAACAGTAAGTACACCTGTATTTACGCTGGGAGCAACTTCAATCCGTTGCCAGGGAGCTAGTACAGTTACGTACACAGCAACCGCATCAAATGCAACAGGTATAACATACAGCCTTGATGCAACAACAGCTGCATTCCCTGGCAACTCAATTAATACCTCAACCGGTGATGTAACTTATGCAGCCAGCTGGACAGGCCCTTCAACCATTACTGCAAGTGCGGCAGGTTGTAATGGTCCTATAACAGCAACTCATACAGTTGCTATAACTCCAACAGTGGGTACACCAGTATTTACACTTGGGACAATATCTACAAGATGCAAGGCAGCAGAAACAGTAACTTATACCGCTACGGCAACAAACAATACAGGAATTACTTACAGTCTTGATGCAACAACCGCAGCA
>JBBQPX010000191.1:0-6065 GCA_038216775.1 Chitinophagales bacterium | reverse complement strand
TTTCTAATGCCGATAAGCGGCATGATGGAATAGCCCAAACCGGCCAACACGGCCTGTTTAACGGCTTCGTTAGAACTAAGTATAATTCTTTTGCTTACCTGCAGATTATTTTTTTTGATAAAATTTTCCATAGTAAAACGTGTAGCGGAGCCCTGTTCCCTAAAAATTAATGGAATATTTTCCAGTAGATTTAATTTGTT
This sequence comes from Chitinophagales bacterium, assembly GCA_038216775.1. Lineage (GTDB taxonomy): Bacteria > Bacteroidota > Bacteroidia > Chitinophagales > Chitinophagaceae > Ferruginibacter. Next base: position 5,865 of record JBBQPX010000191.1, on the reverse strand, counting down.
ATTTTTTGCACCAAACGTGTTTTCAGTATTGCCTACCAGAAAAATGCGGTTAGGCATCAATTCAATTTTTTCCAACTTTAACCCTTCGGGAATAACAGATACCAATGAAAAATCAACTGCATTTTCTTCCAGGCTCTTTATAACGTTTGCTTTATTAGTAACATCCATTTCAAGTTCTACTGCGGAATGCTGTTTAAGAAATCCGCTTAAAAAATTGGGCATTACATATTTACCTGTTGACACAACAGAGATTTTTAGACGCCCAACTAACTGTTGCTGAAAAGAACTGGATTTGTAATTGATGGCATATACTTCATTAAGAATATTTTCTGCTGCTGTTGCTATTTGACGACCAAAATCAGTAATATAAATTCGCTTACTTATCACCTCGGTTAATGGTATTTCAAACTGCTGCTGCAGATTTTTCAGTTGTATGGACACTGCAGGTTGGGTAAGGTGCAACTCCTCTGCAGCCTTGGTTACACTGCCTGTTTGAGCAATTTTCAAGAAAATTCGAAGCTGGTTTAAAGTATAGTTCATAAATAATATTTATGGATATCATTGCAAAGTTAAATGATTATATATGAATAATTCCCATCAAATTTGTGCCATAAATCAAAAAATATATAAAATATGCAAAAAATTACAGTAGCAAAGGGGGATGGTATCGGACCGGAAATTATGGACGCCACTCTCAACATCATTATGGCAGCAGGTGCCCAAATTGAAATTGAAGAAATAGCAGTAGGCGAAAAAGTTTACTTGTCAGGAAATCTTGCAGGTATTGCCAAAGAATCATGGGATATCATCCGCAGAAATAAAATATTTTTAAAGGCACCCATTACAACGCCACAGGGAGGGGGATACAAAAGCCTGAATGTAACCACCCGCAAATTTCTTGGATTGTATGCAAATATTCGCCCCTGTGTAAGTCTTCACCCGTATGTGCAAACCAAACACCCTACAATGGATATTGTAATTGTTAGGGAAAATGAAGAAGATCTTTACGCAGGTATCGAGCATCAACAGACAGATGAAGTGGTGCAATGCCTTAAACTTATTAGCAGACCGGGATGTGAAAAGATTGTACGATATGCGTTTGAATATGCAAAAATGCATGGGCGCAAAAAAGTTACTTGTTTTACAAAAGATAATATTATGAAACAGACTGATGGTCTTTTTCACAAGGTGTTTGATGAAATTGCGGCAGAGTATCCGGAGATTGAAAACGAACATTGGATTATTGATATTGGTGCGGCAAAAATGGCTGATACGCCTGAAATGTTTGATGTAATAGTGATGCCCAATCTGTATGGTGATGTACTATCTGATGTGGCTGCACAAATAACGGGTTCGGTTGGTCTAGCTGGTTCAGCCAACATCGGTGAAACCTGTGCCATGTTCGAAGCTATTCATGGTTCGGCTCCAAAGCGGGCAGGGCAAAACTCTGCTAACCCATCAGGATTATTACATGGCGCCATTATGATGCTTACACATATTGGTCAAACTAAAGTGGCAGAAAAAGTACACAATGCCTGGTTAAAAACCATTGAAGATGGCATACATACCAATGATATTTATAAGGATGGTGTAAGTAAACAAATGGTGGGTACAAAGGAATTTGCCCTTGCAGTAATTGCAAATCTGGGGCAGGAGCCTAAACAATTGCAGCCGGTAAAATACAATACAAACGGATCGCTTACGCTGCCTAAATACCAAAGGAAAGCAGCAGCCACAAAGGAACTTGTGGGTGTAGATGTATTTGTACATTGGAATGGCACTAATCCAGATGAGATTGCTGATATTATGCAGCGTATAAATAATGAAGACCTAAAACTTTCTATGATTACCAACCGTGGGATAAAGGTTTGGCCAGAAGGTTTTGAAGAAACCTTCTGCACAGATCATTGGCGCTGCCGGTTTAAACCTGCCAACGGGCACGGAGTACAAAAGAAAGATATTGTACAGTTGCTTAGTGCAGCTATTGCCGAAAATATCGACAGCATAAAAACAGAAAATCTTTATGCTTTTAACGGGGAACCTGCTTTTTCACTTGGCCAGGGCCAATAAAATTTAAAACCATAAATATGAATATAAAATTAATAGACGGACAGTTTAACAGTCATGATGCTTTGAATATTATTTCAGACATGATTGGCGTAAAAATTAAGTTTCATGAAGGAAAAATACTCGATAGCAGTAGCGAAGAAGATATTAAAATGAGGGAAAATAAAATAAAATTCCTGCAAAATGAACTTCACGAACTACGAAAAAATATAGCTACGGTAAACCCGTTAACCTCAATGAAAGCTGTGATTGAAGTGTTTGTTTAATTCGATTTAATAACCTTTTAAAATAAATTATGATAAAAATAAAAAATGAGATTGTTGCTTTACTGAGTGCATTGGCCTGCATAGTATTGCTTGTACTTTCCTTTAGTCTTAACGATGTATTGTACCGGCAATTTTGTTTGTCAGTGGCACTGATAACCTTATTGATAATATTTTGGATAACCTCAAAAAATAAACAAAATGAAAAAGCAAATGGAAATTAAGGAAATTGAAATAATGGATGAAGAAATTAGTGTAGAAAAAGCAGATTCTGTAAAATTTATTAATGGCATATTTACAGCATCAGAAGCAAAGGAAGTTTTATTGGGTGTTTTTCGAAATAAAATCAATTTTCATAATCTGCGCAACTGGAGCTATGAAGAACGTTTTGGTAAACCGGATGTAGATTCTGCAAAAAGATTAGTGGAACTGCGGCAATCACAGGCCTTGTTAGAGGGCTTGATAAAAAAAGCCGAGAAGGAGAATAAAAGGTTAGCAATTGAATCTACTATTATAGTTTCACTTACTTCATGAAAAACACAACAGGGTCGTTATTAGCGGCCCTGTTTAAATTAAGGAGTAATAAAAATTTTAATTTTCTTTATCTGCTAAAACTTTATTTGTCTTCTATTTCATAACCATTCAATCGCCAGATTTGTAATAAATCGAATTGGTATTTTATGTGATTGTACATTTTGGTTGCAGAAATCTCAACAAATAATTGATGCACAGCAATGTTAATGTGTTTTTGGTATTTAAATATTAATTTAAAATATATCCAGCAGAACGGAGTTTTATGAGCGTAAGAGAAAAGAATGGAAAGCTAGGACCGAAAGAGAGTATTCGGAGGCGTTATGCAATAAAGCCAAGTATGATAAAAAATGGAAACTGTGTCCTTGGTATAATGGTAAGAGGTGAGACGAAGTAATTGATTTTAGTTCAACGAAAACGAAGTGCCAGGAAGGAATGGAGCAATAGCAGAATTTATATCTTGTTTTCTCGTTAGATGGATAGCGACTGATAAGAAAAAGTCTGATGAATGATTATAATCATTTCGAATAATGATTATAGTCAACGCATAGTGTAACAAATTTCACCTGCTTTTTTTTAACTTTATAAAAACATTTTGCGAAGCCATATACGGCAACATTAATAGCAGCATGAAGCTATTTTTGCCTTGTTAGAATCAGGCTATCGTGGATGCAAAGTTGAAATTAATAATGTAGGTAATCAGGTTTAAAACATTACTGCAGCGTTGAAAAGATATCGGTATAGCATAAAAAAATATTTTTACTGCCGAAACTAATTCGACTTTTTATTCTCGGTTATTTCGCATAATGGAATTTTAAACAGCTAAGATTTATTTATGCGAAAATCTAAAATTACCAGTATCACCATTTTATTATTATTGATTTTAATGATTGCTAATCTTGTACAGGCCCAGGAATTAACGATTTATAATATACCATCGCCCGTAGCATTAAACTGGAAATCTCCGCAAAAGATATTTTTTAGTTTTTTCATCAGTCAATTTACAAAAAGTCCATATGGAAAACAAAAACATCCCGTGGGGCACGCTGTAGTAGAGTTAAAAGACAGCAGCCGGTTTTCGTTGATAGGCATTACTGCCATTTCAGAGCTGAACATGGTAGATAAAGTTTTTAGACAGGGCTATGGCATGGGTGTAATGTTCAGCATGTTTAAGGGAAAACTTGAAGAAGCCGATATTAATGCAGGCGACATACAGGAACGATGTAAAAACGGCGACCTTGCCTTCATCCGTTACCAGATAAGTCAGGAATTATTTGATAGGTTATGGCAATACAGGGAACAATATCAGCAAAATGGGTTTGATAAATTATATAACGGACTTAACCGGCCAAGAGAGGGGTTGGGAGCCAGTTGCTCTACTTTTGCCATGAGTTTTTTAGAATTAGGAGGTTTGGATAGCATACTCCCTGATAATGAATGGAAAATTAATGTATTGATACCTGATAAACTGATTGGAGGCCCTCCCGGAGGTAACAAGCGAATACAGTTTTTTAAAATATTTTTCAGTAATCGTTGGGCCAACGAAAAAAAAGAAAATTACCGCAAATGGGAATTGTACGACCCCAGCAAAATTTATACATGGATTAACCGGCAATATGAAAATAAGGCTTCGTGGAAGAATATTCAATATACAACTATTGGTAAAGCCAATGGTTTGGTGATAGACTGCCGACATATGCCTAGCCCCACTCAGGAGATTTGGCTTTTAAGGGAAAATTGAGTTTTTGGAATGTTTACTTTGCTCACAAACGAATTAGATGAACGCTGTCGAAAAAGGAAGTTTTTGCAATTAATATTGAAGCCATTTTGGGAGAATATTTTCTTTTGTTGTTGACTTCTTATACACATATTGTTAGTATTGATTTTTTGAGTCATTGAACTGTTTTTATAATTCCCATCAAGAAATGTCTCACGTAGTAAAATTTTTAATTGATTTTCAAAACTAAATCTTACAAGTATATTTTACATTACCCCAAGTAATATTTTTTAATTTTCATTCATCATTCTCCACCATAGCTCTGCCACACAATATGATTTGATAAAAGCTTTGTAATGGCAGGCTCTACAAGTGAATTCTGAAAAATCGGAATCGGGATAGCACACGATGTATAACAGTAGTTAAGCTTAGTATATAATATACCTCCAAATCAACGTAATCACTGTTCTAATTCCCTTTATTTAAACTACTTTTGCATCCTTAAAAAGAGAGTGAACGTACATGAAGAACATCAGAAATTTTTGCATTATTGCACATATTGATCACGGCAAAAGTACCCTTGCCGACAGGTTGCTGGAATTTACCAAAACCATTGGCGAGCGTGATATGCAGGCACAGGTGCTGGATGATATGGACCTGGAAAGGGAAAAAGGCATTACTATTAAAAGTCATGCAATACAGATAAATTATCCCTGGAAAGGTGAAGAATACACGCTTAACCTGATTGACACACCCGGACACGTAGATTTTAGTTACGAGGTTAGCCGGGCTTTGGCAGCCTGCGAAGGAGCATTGCTTTTGGTAGATGCCAGTCAAGGTATTCAGGCACAGACAATCAGCAACTTATACCTCGCAATTGATAATAATTTGGAGATAATCCCTGTTATTAATAAGATAGATATGGACGGGGCGATGATACCCGAAGTTACCGACCAGATAGTGGAATTGATAGGCTGCAAGCCTGAAGATATATTGCTGGCGAGCGGTAAAAGCGGTATTGGTATTGAGGAGATTTTAACGGCCATTATTGAGCGTATTCCTGCACCTAAAGGTGACCCGGCTGCACCGCTACAAGCGCTTATTTTTGATAGCGTTTACAACAGTTTCCGTGGTATTATTGTGTATTACCGTGTATTTAACGGTACACTTAAAAAGAACGATCAAATTAAATTCAGCAATACCGGCCTGCAATATGGTGCCGATGAAGTGGGAATACTGAAATTTGGTATGAGTCCACGCCCGGAAGTAAGGGCAGGAGATGTGGGT
>JBBQPX010000190.1:0-6082 GCA_038216775.1 Chitinophagales bacterium | reverse complement strand
TTTCCCTTATTGCGAAGCAAGTATTCTAATAAAGCAAATTCCTTTTGGGTGAGCTCAACAGGTTGCCCATCTTTTGTAACAAAATGAGCTTCTGTATTCAATACAATATCTCCTGTTTCAAAAGTATTTTGTTCTCCGGTTTTGCTTCGCAACAACACTTTTATACGGGCTAATAATTCTTCAAATGCGAAGGGTTTTTTCAAATAATCATTGGCACCTGCTTCTAAACCAAAAACAGTATCATCCACTGTATCTTTTGCTGTTAAAAAAATAATTGGGATTGATTTACTTTCCTTGCGGATGCTTCTGCAAATCTCAATACCACTCATGCCGGGCATCATCCAGTCAAGTAGCATAATATCATACTCATTCAAATTAGTAATTGCCATTTCAAGAGCTTCTCTTCCATTAAAAGCAACATCAACAGCAAAACCTTCTTCTTCCAGTCCTTCTTTTAAAAAACCGGCAATAGCTGTCTCATCTTCTGCTAAAAAAATTCTCATATTGGTAAGGTAAAGAAAAATTAGTTATTGCAATTATTTCTCATCTGGGTTTGAAAAATCCGGCAAGGCAAGTTCAACACCGGCCCCGTGTTTATATACCAATTGTCCTCCTAAATATCCTGTTCTTGCAATGCTACCTATTACACCGGTAAAAAGTACCACAGCTATAATTCTTAGCCAACTCCTGTTGTTTTTAAAGAAATAAATACCTGCATATACCAAAGCTGTAATAATTGTCAGCCAGAGTGAAATTGTTGCTGCCTGTTCATGCAGTTCCATTGCTTTTTTTAGGGTGCCTTCTTCTATTCCTTCTCCGGCGGCATTACCTGCAAGGTAAGATACCACAGTCCCCAGCATACCTAGTACTAGTAAATAAAAGGCGGATTGGCGAAAGAAATCTTTTTTGTAAAAGAAACTTATTGTTTCAAATAAAAATCCCACCAGTAATAAAGCAATGGGGAAGTGAACAACCATTGCATGGAGATGTGTAGAAGAAATCATAAATGTAAGTTGTTAACAAAGATGCTCATCCGACATTTTAAAATGCCTTAATCATTTCTTAAGGTTAGCTTAAGAAAACTAAATAGCAGGCAGTTAGTCCAGCAAAAGGGAGAGGTAATAGTTTTTTTACTCCACTCCATTTCCATACACTGCAAGCATTGCTTTTAAATCTTCAATGGTATTTATATCGTCCAATTTTTTATCGTGCCTCCAGCGGCTTATGCGGGGAAAGCGCAGTGCCACACCAGATTTGTGGCGGTTGCTGGCGGCAATGCCTTCGAAGGCTATTTCGAAAACGAGTTCGGGTTTTACAGTGCGTACCGGACCAAATTTCTCTATGGCATTGCGTTTTACAAAGGAATCAACCTTAGCAATTTCGGCATCGGTAAGGCCGCTGTATGCCTTGGCAAAGGATACGAGTTTATCGCCGTCTTTTACGGCAAAGGTGTAATCAGTATATAGATTGCTGCGCTTGCCACTACCCTTTTGTGCATAAATCATAACGGCATCTATGGTGAGTGCATCAATTTTCCACTTGTACCAACTGCCTCTTTTGCGGCCGGTTTGGTAAATGCTGTCTTTGCGCTTTAGCATAAACCCTTCGGCCATTTGGTCGCGGCTTTTTGTACGCTCCTGTGCAAGCTGCTCCCAGGTTTGGCAAACAACTTCGGGGCTGGTATTTAGCAATGGATTATTGCAGTTGGCTACAATTTCTTTTAACAGCGCACACCTTTGCTGCAGAGGTTGCTGTCGTAAATCTTCGCCATTATACTCCAGCAAATCGTAAGCGAAAAAACTTACGGGTGGTTCGGTCATTAATTTATTGCTTACGTTTTTACGGCCTATTCTTTTTTGCAGCAGCGCAAAGGGAAGTGGCGTGGCTTTGTCGGCAGCAATTATTTCGCCGTCTATCACCACATTATCGGGCAGGGCATCAAAAATACTTTGGTATTCGGGAAAGCGGTCGGTAATTAATTCCTCTCCCCTGCTCCATAAAAAAAAGGTATTGCTTCGTTTTATGAGCTGTCCGCGTATGCCGTCCCATTTCCACTCTGCCTGCCAATCGGTAATGCTGCCGAGGGTTTCAGGCTCACCATCCAACGGGTACGCCAGACAAAACGGGTATGGTTTGGAAAGTTCATAATTGCTGTCTGACGCATTCATTAATGTACCGAAAGTAGTGGTTAGCGGGTTCCAGTTGCCGATGATGCGGTGTGCAATAACGGAAGTATCCATACCGGTTACTTTGGCAAGGGCTTTCACCATTAACTGCTGCGATACGCCTATGCGGAAAGTGCCGCTAAGGAGTTTATTAAAAACAAAAAGCTCATCTTTGGTGGCAAGTGTTTGCCAGCAATGAAGCATGAAATCTTTTTTTACCTGCTCGGGTTCTTTTTCAATTTCAATAAATTTTTCAATGTAATAATGCAGGGGTTTTCCGTTTGATATTTGTGTGTCTTCTTTGTTCAGGAGAAGTGCAATTGTTTCTGACAGATCGCCTACCGTATGATAGCTTTCATCAAATAACCATGCAGGAATATTTACCTGCTCGGCACACCAGCCTTTTAACAGCGTGGAAGAAATAGAACGCTTTGGCCTTTTACCGCTGAATAAAGCAATTACCCATATTTTATCTTCGTTACTTGCTTGTAAAAAATATGCTTCCAGCGCCTGCACCTTTTCATTGGTTTTTGTGGTGGTACCCAGCGTGGCTATTAATGTAGCGAATGCTTTCATGAGGAGGTGGTGTTTTCGGTGTCTATTACTGTTGTTAGATTATGTGTGAATTGTAAATTGTTAATATTCTATCAATGTTATTTTCTTAAAATAAAATTAGTTCCTAATCAACCGCCGTCGGGGCTGATAGCCGCCGCCGGGGTTTGCCAAACCCCGTCAGCGGTTGCAAACCCTGACGGCGGTTACTGCACTTCACAATTAACTTAACAGCAATTCTTCTTCATCGTTACCAAATGCAGTTTTTACTTCGGCAGCTTCAATTCCATTTTCGTTAAGGTATTTGCTAAACGTAGATTGAAAGCCATGGGTTACAAAAACTTTCTCTGCCTGTGTTGCTTTTACTGCCTGCAGCAATCCGTTCCAATCTGCATGGTCGCTTAGTACAAAACCCTGGTCGGCATTGCGGCGGCGTTGATTGCCGCGTACCTGCATCCAGCCGCTGCAAACGCCCACACGGTAGGGATTAAAACGCTTCATCCAAGATGTACCTTCGGCACCGGATGGCGCAATGACAACGCTTTTTTCGAATAGTTTTTTATCCATGCCGGGTTCTACTCTTTTTAATGGTGTAATCAGTTCCCCGTTGTTTATTAAAGCTTCCTGCACATTGGCCACAGCGCCATGCGCAAATATGTTGCTGGTTATTTTGCTTAGTGCATCTGCTACACGCTGTGCTTTGCCGAGACTGTAAGCAATGAGGACAGAGGTTTTGCCATCGTCCATATTTTGCTGCACCCAGTTTTGCATGTTTGTATAAATTTCTGCCTGCGGCTTCCAATTATAAATGGGTAAGCCAAAAGTTGATTCTGTTATGAATGTATTGCAACGCACAGGTTCAAACTGTCCGCTAAGTCCATCGTCGTCTGTTTTGTAATCGCCGCTCATTACCCATACTTCGCCTTTATGCTCCACCCGCACCTGCGATGAGCCAATGATATGCCCTGCGGGATGCAGCGATACTTTTACGCCGTTGATGTTTATGGGTTCGTTCCAGTCCATGCCCTGCACATTAATATCCAGCCCCAAACGCAATTTTAATATCGGTACAGAACGATGATGGGTTAAATACGCACTGCTTCCCTGCCTGGCGTGGTCGCTATGAGCATGTGTGATTACGGCTTTGTTTACGGGCTTCCATGGGTCGATATAAAAATCGCCGGCTTCGCAGTAGAGTCCGTTGTTGGTGAAAGTTATTAATGGCATAGTGTGAATGTTGTTATGTATAAAACAAATGGCTTGCCAAAAAGTTTGGGGTGAGCTTGCCAATCATACATTCTTAATATTTATCTTTATTAAAAGCTATGTATTTATGAAACAGAAAAAAATATAGCTGAAAAATTTAAAGCCGCTTGTTTAAAAGAGCAATTATAATTTATCCTGGCCAAATCCTCATCAGTAAGTATTTTATTTATTGGGCACTGCTTTTATTAAGTTTTTCGCCACTTTATCCTAAATTATGGAAAGCCATTACTTATACAAAAACTACCGGCGAAGTTGTTTCCATTGACAGGTATGATTTTACAAACACTTATGGCAACATGAGAAGTGATTATGCACCTAAAGTAAATTTTGTTGCAGACACTGATACCTTTACCTGCTTTGCCAGCAGTAAAGAACTTTCTTTTGCACGGGTGCACAACCAAGTGCCTGTTATTTACGACCCACACAACAAACAGCATGCGTATGTATTTACTTTTATAAGTTTTTGGAACGGTAGTCTGGCATTTCCAATTACGCTTGCAGTAATATTTAGTTTGCTTTTTTTGGGTGTAAGTACCATTCCAAAATATATCAAGCTTAGTTTAAAATTGGCGCACAAACCAGCATCTGAATATTTTAAGCCCGGTTTGCTAAAACGGCTGATATTTATTGAAGACAGAAAACTAAGCATAAGTAAATACCTGGTTTATTTTATACTGATGTTTATTTTGCTTTTGCCGCTCACCAAAAAAGTATGGTATGCCATTACTTTTTCCCGAACAAATGGATTTGTAAACACATTTATTGTAAGGCATACAACAGGAAGACGAGCAAGAACGTATTACTATCCCGAAGTTGAATACACAGTTGGCACACACCGGTATATATGCTACGGCAGCAGCTTTCAGCATGATGTAGTAAGGGTTTTAGATAGCCTGACAGTAATTTATAGCCCATCAAATCCGCTACGCGGTTACCTGTACACAACGTAGGCTTATTGGAAGCCACCGTTTATGTATATTAACCCATTCTCTTTAATGCTAACTTTAGCATGTTTTGGTTTAAGTACAATACCGAGGTATTTTGTTTTAAAATTGTAAGATAATAGGAACAAAAAGTTTTACCAACAAAAAGCCCTGACTTTTTACACAATACTAATTTATGACACCCATAATTACGATAGACAAACTTCAACTCTTCCTAATATACGACGGCGATGTTGATGGAATTGTACGAGGTGACAATAACCACAAACATGAAGCTTTAGATAACGATATGCATAATGTTTGGGCAATAATAGAAAGTAAACTTCAGGACATTAACTTAATATCCAGGCGGCTTACAGCTCCAGCCTACACAGCAAAAATCTTAAACGAGTTGAATGAAATTTGTGATGAAAAAAGTTTTAAGACCTTAACCAGCCGAATTAATTTTTATGCAAACTTTCAACTGGTTACCGAAATTCTTCTTTCAATTAAAAGCAAAATTAATGCGGAGACAGATACCGTTTGGGCTGGCTTTACTTCTGTTGATATATTTTTAAAAGAGTTAGATGAAGATATTGAGAACATTGAACTTTGCAACTTTACAACACTTGATAAAATTAATATAGAGTTTGCTGTAACATCAACTTACCAGGAACTTGCCATGAGTAATGGATGGAGTTATGAGTATCTTAAACTAGCTGATAAGTTTGATAAAATTTATGCGGAAATAATAAAATGAAATATTATTTAGTGGGCCGAAACTTACTAGCGGAAATCAACAAATGATAAAGAAACAATTAATCGTAAAAAGAGCAGTTATTAAATCAATATAGCAGCGATTGAAAAACTAATTATCTTCATTAAAATTTTTAATCTTAATAATAATTTAGTGGAAGACAACGACAGTATACTTTTGGAGCTAGATGAAAAAGAAATACCTGCTTCTTATTTTCAGCGGCTTTTTGTGAGCGTTATTGATGCTGTGCTTAGCATTCTTTTTATCCTGTTAATTTATAAATTTGTACCAGCGGAAATAGTGATGGATATAATAACGGCCACCGCTATAATCAGGTTTGTTGTTATTATTGTAGTTATGACTTTGTATAGGTTGATTTTACTCCTCGTATTTGGCAAAACAATCGGTATGATGCTGTG
>JBBQPX010000189.1:0-6150 GCA_038216775.1 Chitinophagales bacterium | reverse complement strand
TTTCCAAAATGATGGAAATGCCGGATAGCTGTTCGGTGTGCAACCAACAATATGACATGGAAACTGGTTTTTGGTTTGGTACAGGCTATGTAAGTTATGGTCTGGCAGTGGCAGTTTCTATTGCTACTTTTGTAGCTTGGTTTGTATTAATAGGCGTATCAACAGAAGATAATCGCATATTTTGGTGGCTTGGCTTTAACACAGTTGTACTTGTAGTGGCACAGCCGTGGCTTATGCGCCTTAGTCGTGTAATTTACCTGCGGTTTTTTGTTAGCTACGATGAAAATTATGAAAATACAAAACCGGTAGTCTTCGATTAGTCTTCTCCTTTTTTAAAAATATCTCTAAAAATATTTTCTTTATTGAGTTCCTCAATATCGCCGAGTACCAGTTCAATAGCTTTGGTACTTTTATTAATTTCTACCAAAGATAAAATGATGGAAAGCGCCAGAAACAAAAGGCTGCAGGCGAAAATAAGGTTTGACAACGGCATCCAGTTTCTGTAAATGGTGTACATGCAAAGTACGCAGCATAAAAAACTAAGTACTCCAAATGCCTGCATGTAGCGTATGAGATTTAAACGGCTGCGTAAGTTTTTTATCTGCTTAATAATATTTTTTTCCCTTTCTCCACGATGATACTCACCGTGCAGGCTACGCACCAATGCAGCCAGCGATAAAAACCGGTTTGTGTAAGCCAGCATCAATAATGTTATGGCTGGAAAAAGTAAGGCAGGTGTGTTGATGTTAATTTCGATCATACTTTAAATGTACAATCAAAAAATTGTAAGCAAAAATTTGAAACTGGGGTTCAATTTTCATTAAGGCACCAGCGTAAAATGAGATTTGCGGGATATAAATCTGCCAAAACCATATCCTAATGCCACGCCTAATGGAAAATCGGAAGCCCAGTGTACGCCATTGTTTATCATAGATAAACCTATCAGGCCGGATATAGAATACCCAATAGGTTTAATCCATTTTAGTTCGGGATAATTTTGGCCAATTATTGTTACAGTGCTTACAAATGTGGCCAGATGACCCGATGGAAATGCATCGTATTGCGTTTTGTTATTCTGAAAATTACTCCATGCCGGAAAAGGACGCCATTTGCCACGGGCAATGGTAGCATCAGAAGGATTCTCTCTTCCGGTAGCATATTTAAGAACCTGGTTTGTAAGCCCCAATGCGATAAAAGCTTCTGAAAGCTGTTTGGCAGTTTGCAGTGCCCGGTTATCTTTTTTTATTTTTCCCATCAGATAAAAACCTCCGGCAAGCAACATACTGGCCGAGCCCTGGCCAAGGTTGTAGAACGCCGTATTGATATTATGTGGCAGTTTTCCGAAATTGGTTTCCTTTCCTCCTAATTTAACCTGTACCACTGGAGAAAAACTTTCGGTTGAATGAATGCCCCAATTGCCTAATTGAGTTTGCACAGAGTTGGTAATAACTTGGTCTGCCAATAGCAAAGCTGCTGTAGAGCCAGCTATCAACAAATATGCTTTATAGTTTTCCTTTCTACAGGAGTTTTTTGCAAAGCCGGCAAGATCTCTTGGGATATCGGTGATAAATGAAAAATAAGCAGGCTTTTTAAAATGCACAACTTGCTCCGTTCTAATATCGGCAAGCGGCCCCTGATTAACGGATACAATGATTAAGGTACTGTCAGTAATTTCGTCGCTTTCATTTTGGGCAACTGATAAAAGCGGACCAAGCAATACTGCTAAAAATAAAAAAATTTTCATACGCAATGTTAAGAAGTTTTGTGTGACTGTTTCTTATCCATCCACTTTTGAATTTTGTAGGTAATCCACGCACTGCCTGCACCAACTACAGCACCCGCCAGCACATCCGACGGGTAGTGTACACCCTGGTACACCCGGGAATAACCTACGCTGCCCGCCCAAATATACGCAGGTGCAATTACATACCATTTTGGGTAGCATAAACTAATTGATGTAGCTGTTGTAAATGCCGCTGATGTATGACCAGACGGAAAGGAGTAACCGCCACCGGAACTTCGTTTTGTAATCTGCGAATAACGCTCATAAGGCCGCTCTTTATGGAAGGCATTTTTTGCAAGGTGAGTTACTACAGATGATAATGCAAAAGCGCCCATCATATCGGCCGCATCTTTCTGCATTTTTTTATCGTGTTTAATAACACCCGCAGAAAAAACAACAAGCGGTGCTCCAAAATTAACAAGCGTAACACTATTTGCACTTAATTTGCAATAATGCGTTTTAGCCGATGTTTGTTTTTCATTAATTGACATGGCAAGTTTTGCATCTTTATTTTGTGCGCAGATGCAATTGGGAAGCATGCAAATGGTCATGAGCGCAATCATGTACAAAAATTTTATCATCAGTTAATTTTTACCGTTAAAGTCCGGCAAAATAGGAAAAATGTCGATAAATGAGGCAAAATAAATTATTTTTTGTGCATAGCCTTGCCGGCTTACTTTCCGGCATTTTTATTTTATTGATGTCGGTTTCTGGCGCTGCGCTTGTCTTTCATGCAGATTGGGATGCTGCGCAAATGCCTGTTGTAAAATCAACTGAAAGTATCGCTGCTACTGTTGATGGTTGCTATGCGGCTGTTCAAAAGCAATATGCCGGTGCACAAATAAGTAATTGTGTTTTGCCCGAAACAGGCAGCCAGCCTATGGCGTTTTACATATACGATTCTTCCTTTGAAAGCGGTACAAAGCCAATGCGGTTATTTCTTAATGCGCAAACCACAGAAATTTTACAAAAAGGAAGCAGTAATAATTTTATGAGCTGGCTTTCAAAATTTCATAATTCATTTCATATTGGTAAAACGGGAGAGTGGCTGCTTGGATTTTTTGCACTGATATTTTTGTTGAGTATTTTAACCGGCATTATTCTGTTTAGAAAAAAGATAGCAGCGGTTTTATTATTTAGAAAGGCAGTTTACACAAAAAATAACCTGCACCAGATAATTGGTGTGTACGCATTGATTTTTAATTTGATAATTTCTGTTACAGGTTTTTGGATGCAGCGCTATGTTTTTAAAAAGGAATTTTATGAAAAATATAATTACACGCCTACTTTAAAAGCTTCGCCTGCTTTATCTTTTAATTTTGATAATGCGTATGCAGGAGTAAAAAAACAGTTTCCTGATTTTACAGCACACGTGATTTATTTTGCACAAAGTGGTAAAGGCAAAACTGCTGTTTACGGCAGTAGAAGTTCCAACGCATATATCCATTCCAAAAAGTTTGCTGATGTTATTTCTTTAGATAGCAGTGGAGCTATTGCTAAAACAAGATTTGTAAATGAAGTAAGTGCGGCTGACCGTTACGATATTATTAACTCTCAATTGCATATGGGTAAATTTGGCGGTGTTGGTATAAAAATTATCTACTTTGTTTTTGGATTAACTGGTGCATTGTTAAGTATCACAGGGTGTTTATTGTGGTGGAGAAGAAGAGGTAGCCGGTAAGTCGGGAAGACGTGATATTAAATTCTCCTTATTCCTTTTTATGCGGTCGTATTAATTAAGGAAGTCAAGTTTTTAAAACTTGACTTCCTTTGCAAAGAAACTCTTTAACCAAAAACGCCTTCCCGGCAAAAAATCTTATTTACCTATACTCAAACTCAACGGTATATTAAGTTTAATACTGAAATTTCTTCCCATATTATAAACGCCGGTCCGTCCTGTTGCTAAATTCTCATCAGCATATTTTAAACGGCTTAAATTATTTTGGTAGGCAATGTCTGCAATGTTAATAGCAGCAAAACTCAAACTAAATAAAGTCTGATTTTTTTTGTTTACAAAATCGGCACCAATGCCCGCATTTAGTAATGTATATCCAGGCGTTTTTGTTTCTGTATTATATGCAGTAAACACATTCTTTTTATCAAAAGTATTATCTACCTCAAACTTGGTATAAAAGTTACGAATATTTTTAGTGAGTTTATTAAAGCTGCCTTTAAATTCAGTTGCCAGTTTTGTTGCCGGTATAAAAGGCAAATATTTATTGCCTTCTATCGGTGTATGTAATTGTCCGCTCACAAGCGAAAATGTATTTAAAATATGCAACCAGTCTAAAGGATGAGGATGAATGTCAAGCGTAGCTTCCATACCTGCAAGACTAGCTTTGGTTTGGTCAAATTTAAAGGCAGATAAATTGCTGCCATTTACATTTACCAAAGAATCGCCACCTGCTGTTGATTGTAATTTTCTATAGAAAATAAAATTATCGAAGTTGTTATAAAATGCCGAAATACCAGCAGAAATATGCTCCGATGCATATTCGGCACCGCCATCCATTTGTATGCTTGTTTCGCTTTTTAAATTGGGATTACCATATTCATAGCGGATAGTACCTTCGTGTGCTCCATTAGATGCAAGCTCCGGGATGCTTGGTGCCCTGAAACCTCTTGCTATATTGAATTTCAGGTTTATTTTATCAGTAACCTGCGCTGCAAGCCCTACGCTTCCGGAAAAGTTGGAAAATGATTTTTTAAAACCATTTCCTTTTACGGTAATGCCGTCTAATAAATTTCCTGCATCGGTATTTCTATTGTCAAACCTTGCGCCGCCGCTTACAGTAACTTTATTAATTGTTTTTGTGGCGAAGCCATAAATACCAAAATCAAAAAGATTGTAATCAGGTATCAATTGCTCTACACCTTTATTGGTATTATTTTGCTGCATTCCATTTACGCCTATGGAAGTTTTCCACCCTTTTGCAGGCGCCAAATGAAATTGTGCGGTATAAGTAACAGTGCGTAAATCAAAAAATAAGGACCGTTCTGCTGCGTCATCAGGATTACCAAATTCTTCTCTTTTATTTTCCTGGTAGCCCACGTTAAAAGTTAAATGGTTTTGCCCTACTTTAATATTATTATCAGTAGCAATTTTAAAATGCCTGATGTGCTGATAAGGAATAATTGGCGTTGTGCTTTTAAAATCCTCATCAGTCGCTCTTGCAGTTAATCCGCCAGGCAATTGTTTTACAAAAAAGCCTGCACTATCTCTTGCTCCTTCAATTAAACCAGCCTTTAAATTAAAACTGCTTAATAAAATATGACTAAATCCCCATTTGCCATTGTACCCAACATAACCACCAAGATTGTTTTCAGTAAACTTCGAATTAAAAACCCTGCCATCGTATTTATTTTTATAATCGCCTGCCGCTTTATTTGATGTGTAAAAATTCCAGTTAATACCATTTTTGTTTCCACCAATGTTTACATTAAAAGTGCTAAGCCTGTTGTTGGTTTGATAGTTTGTAGAAACATTTCCTTTAATGGTATTTGGAGCCACTGGCACGTTGGTAATAATATTTACCACACCTGCAAGTGCATCGCTTCCGTAAATAATGGAAGCGGGGCCTTTAAGCAATTCAATTTTATTAACGCTGGCTTCATCAACCTCAATACCATGCTCATCGCCCCATTGCTGCCCTTCCTGGCGCACGCCATCGTTTATGGTAAGTACTCGGTTGTAACTAAGTCCGCGTATAACTGGTTTTGAAATTGCTGGCCCTGTTGCTAATGTAGATACGCCGCCAATTTTTGTAAGCGATTCAATAATATTTGTTGATGTATTTTGAAAAAAATCTTCCTTGCGCATAACGCTTACCGAAAACGGAACTTTTTTTAATTGTGTTGCCCCGCTTACTCCTGTAACTATTACAGCATCATTTTCTATAATTGATGGATTGAGTACAAAGTCTTTTTTAACATCAGTTTTTATGTCGATATTTTCTACAATGCTACTGTAGCCAATGTGCGATATTTCAATAAGATGTGTGCCATGCGGAATGTTGCTGATAATAAAATTACCTGCTGCATTTGTCGCCGTGCCGGATTTTATGTCAGAAATATAAATAGTTACAGCCTCAATTGGATTGCCTGTTTTTGCATCTGTTACTTTACCTGAAAAAGTACCATTGAGAGCATAGAATTTTTTTGTTGATTCATTATTTGAATTGCCTTGCGCATGTACAGTTGTAAATGCAAGGGAAATGATAAGTAAATAAATGGGTGCTATAATTCGCATAGTTGCTGTTTTAATAAATGTTCAATTTTTCAGATTGCACTTTTATTTGTCAAAAAAGAAAGTACAAACTGTAGTAAGAATAACTACTAGACAGCGGGCGGCCCTCGTAAGGAATAAA
>JBBQPX010000188.1:0-6153 GCA_038216775.1 Chitinophagales bacterium | reverse complement strand
TACCTGCAGGAGTTACAGCAAAATGATGTTACGCTGTTGGGCACTGGCTCCGTGCTTAATTTGTATCTGGCACCCAAACGTGCCAGCCAGGTAAATTTTTTAATTGGCTTTTTACCGAGCAGCACGCAAACGGGCAAACTGCAATTAACTGCCGATGTAAATCTTGACTTAAAAAATGCTTTAGGAAACGGCGAAAACATTCTTCTAAAATGGCAACAACTTCAACCCAAATCTCCGCGGCTAAACCTCGGGTTTCAGCAACCTTATATTTTTAATTCAAATTTTGGCTTCGATTTTTCATTCGACCTGTTTAAAAAAGATTCAACTTTTTTGCAGGTTAATGCACTCGGTGGCCTGCAGTACCTTTTATCCGCAAATCAATCTGGTAAAATATTTGTGCAATGGCAAAATAGTTTTTTACTAGGTACTGGTGTAGATACAAACGTTGTAAAAGCCACTAAGCAATTACCACCCAATATAGATGTTACCGCTGTTAATGTGGGTCTGGAGTACGAATGGATAAAAACTGACTATAAATTGAATCCCCGCACGGGAAACGAAATAAAACTCACCGGAACTGTTGGTATAAAAAACATTAAAAAGAATAACGAAATTCTTAATTTAAAGGACCCTGCTTTTGATTATGCCAGCCTGTACGATTCGGTTAAATCGAGGGCATATCAATTTCGGGTAAAACTGGGCGCAGCCCATTATTTTCCTGTTGGTAAGCAGGCTACAGTAAAAACTGCAGTAAACGGCGGCCTGTTTATCAGCCCGAGCACCTTCCGCAACGAGCTTTTTCAAATTGGCGGGTATAAACTTTTAAGGGGATTTAATGAAGAGAGTATTTACGCAACTCAATATGCGGTACTTACTGCTGAATATCGCTACAGGCTTGCACTCAATTCATATTTATTTGGGTTTGTAGATGCAGGTTGGGTTAAAAACAAATACCAATCAATCGACCTGAATAATAATTTTACCGGAGCCGGTTTGGGCCTTGCTTTTGAAACTAAGTTTGGCCTGCTCAACATCAGTTACGCAGCGGGCAAACGCAACGATGTAAAGTTAAATTTGCGGGAAGCTTCTAAAATTCATTTTGGTTACATCAATTACTTTTAAAATTCTCATTATCTCCATCTATTTTTGCAGCAAATATTTTTTAGTGAAGCAGATTTTTTTCTTTGGGTTATATTTTTTATTATTTTCTGCATCGCTTTGCGCCCAATCGTTGGATTCTTCAAAACAAAAAAAAGATTCTTTACAATTTAAAGCTGACTCGCTAGGTACTAGGCAGTCTACAGATTCTGCTAAGCCGGTTGCTGTTAACAAAGACACAGCAATTTTTAAAAATAAAATTCTAAATCTTGATGCAGAAGCTGTTTCATTAGCTGTAAGTACAAAAAAAGTTAACGGAAAGGATGCTTTATTTTATATAATAACAGCGCTTGTATTGCTTTTGGCATTTTTTAGATATTTCTATAGTCGATATTTTACCAATCTATTCAGAGTTTTTTTCAACACATCGCTCCGGCAAAGCCAATTAACCGACCAATTGTTACAGGCTAAACTGCCATCATTACTTTTTAATTTCTTTTTTGTTTTAAGTGCGGGGATATATGTGTTTGTGCTGCTTGATTTTTATCATTTTATTAAACCCGATGCTAAATGGTTGTTTTTACTTTCTTCAATAGCAATTATGAGTTTGATTTTTTTTATAAAATATTGCACCTTAAAATTTACGGGATGGCTTACCGGTTTACAGGAAGCCACTGATACTTATGTATTTGTGGTTTTTCTCATAAATAAAATTTTGGGCATATGTTTAGTGCCTTTTATTATAATTCTGGCTTTTTCTGATGTGGCTATAGTCAAAAACGCAGCATTAATTTCATTAATGATTATTTGTATTTTTTTGTTGTTAAGGTTTTTGCGTTCTTATGGGCTGCTTCAAAATCAACTCAAAATCAGCAAATTTCACTTTATCTTATATGTTGCGGGTATTGAATTGTTGCCACTTTTGTTGATATACAAGGGTTTAATGATTTATTTGAGTAAAATAGTTTAATTTTGCAGAACCACTTGCAAAACGATTATGGCTAAAAACGGTTCATCACAGGCTGAAATGCTTGGAAAAACAGTTAAAAAAGTACTCATTACCCAACCTAAGCCGGATGGCGATAAGTCTCCATATTTCGATCTCGCTAGAAAATACGGCTTAAACCTTGATTTTCATCCTTTTATAGTTGTAGAAGCCATACAGGCCAAAGAATTTCGTAAACAGAAAATAGATATTGCCAGCTATACAGCGGTTATTTTTACCAGCAGAAATGCCATAGACCATTTTTTTAGAATTTGTGATGAGATGAAATTGAGTGTTTCGCAAGAAACCAAGTATTTCTGTATTACTGAAGCTGTAGCATTATACCTGCAAAAATTTATTCTTTACCGAAAACGCAAAGTTTTTTACAGTGCCGATGGTACAAATAAATGCTTATTTGACGTAATTAATAAGCACAAAGACAACGAAAAATTTCTTTATCCCTGCTCCGAATCTTTTGACAGCCATATAACCAATTGGCTTAAAGACCATAATTGCGAACACGCCACTCCTGTTCTTTATAAAATTATAAGCAACGATATTACCGAGGTTATGGCGAGAAATTACGACCTCATTTGTTTTTTTACGCCAGGTGGAGTAAAAAGTTTGTTGGAAAATTTCCCAAAATTTAAGCAAAATGGAACCAGTATTGGTGCGTTTGGTGCAAATACATTTAAAGCTGCGGAAGATGCTGGGCTTACCTTAGATATAAAAGCCCCGCAGCCTCAAGCGCCTAGCATGGTAAGTGCCTTGGAAATTTACCTTTCCTCACGTCTAAAGAAATAGTTTTCTGTTTTACGTTAACATTTCTGGTAATACACTAGTAGTAAATTTATTACTTAGTAAACAACCGTTGCCTCAATATTAATACAAGTCCTTATTTAGCAAAATGTATGGTTAATAAATTTGCAAAAAGCGCTTTACATATTGTTTGTGTGTGCAAAATAGGAAAGGAAGAATTTGAGAATCACACTTACCAGTTATTTTTTTATATTCTACAAGCAATGTTTAACCTGTTTTTAAAGAAGCAGGACTATACATAGGTATTGGTTTTATTTTTTAAGATTTCTTTAACAAATGCCAGGCTGCATTTTTTTTAAATATGAAATTTTCTTTAAAAGACTATTATTTCCCTTAAGCAGTTATTTAGAAAAGAGAGAGATTTACAGCATAATCCTGTGTAACAAACCACTGTTATTTAATTTACAAATGCACCTTGTTAAGCGGTAATTTTTACCCCTAATATCTATAGCAAAATTATTTTTTTTAAAGGATGAAAATCTTTGTATTTTATTTTTCTTTTTTAGTAAAAAATAGCATTTATGGCTTACTGGATTTACAATTATTTTCCAATAATAGGTTGTCACATCTACTTTACAAATGTATAATGCGGTAAGCGTAAATTCATATATTCCTAATAAATAAAAAATAATTATTTTGCTAAAACCCTTTACTGCAATGCTTATTAGTTTTTATTAGTGCCATAATTGAATGTTTTTAAAATTACTATTGCTCCAAAAATGCAGAATGCAGAAAAATAAAACTGGCGTCGTTGAGTAACGTTTAAAAGTTCGTTGATCCAAAAATTATTGAATGCAATTTTTTTCTCCAGGTTTAAAAATTTAACTCTAAAAAGCAATCAATTCTTTATACAAAAAATTCTTTCATTTTTTAAAAAAACTTTTACCTGTTTTTATTAAGAAATCTTTAAAAAAAAGATGTAATATTTCTCACGAAAAATAATGTTCGTGAGGTTAAATTTTATAACATCCAAACAAATAAAAATCATTTAATGTCACCTCATATTAGCACTTTATTGTTGTAAGTGTATTAAATAATAATATGCTTTGAGGTGCTTTCAGGTAATTTTAAAAAAGAAAGCTGAAACTTTTCTTTGCTGATAAATAAAAACTGACGAAATTACGTTCCAATTATCCATGTAAAAAAATCACCCAACCTACCAGCTATTGATAAAATTGTACATTGAAATTTAATACGGAAACATTAGCACAAGATTAAGTTTGTAAACACAATATTTGATTTTTTATATCGTTTACATTTTTCAAGCTAAATTATTGTTAGAAAAAATATAATTGAATCAGGCATAAAATGATGATAAATCAAAATAATCATTACATTTGCCCCATACCCTCAAAGTTAAAAACAATGAAGTACAGGCTGTTCTATTTTGTAGCTGTAGTGGCTATTACATCTTTAACTACCAGTTGTAAAAAATCTGGAAGTAAGTCAAAAGCCGGCGGCTATGCCGTTGATAAGGGTCAGCTCATTGGGGCTGCACCGGCTTCTAAGTGGAGTTTACCAAAACCTCCCGGAATGGTTTACATTCCACCAGGAACATTTCACATGGGTTCAAGTGATGAGGATTTAAGTTATGCGCTTACTGCACGTAATAAATCTGTGTCCATAAGTGGGTTTTGGATGGATGCCACAGAAATTACCAACAACGAATATCGTCAGTTTACAAACTGGGTAAGAGATTCTATAGCTGCAAAGCTGATGGGGTATGTTAAAGCTGGCACTGATGGCAACGAATACATTGATTGGAAAAAAGCTAGTACTATTAAGTGGGGAGATAAAGCAACTATGGAAAAAGTAGATGCAATCATAGTAACTCCAGACAATCGCTTATTTGGAAAGAAAGAATTAGATGCTACAAAGATTGTTTACCAGTCTGAAGTTTTCGACTACAAAGCAGCCGCTCAAAACAGGGATGCTACTATTCCCCGCTCTAAATTTATAATTAAAAAGGCTATACCTGTTTATCCAGATTCTTTATGCTGGGTAAGAGATTTTGCATATTCTTACAACGAGCCAATGGCTAAGAAATATTTCAGTCATCCGGCCTTTGGTAACTATCCTGTTGTGGGTATTAACTGGAAACAAGCTACTGCTTTCTGCGAATGGAGAACACATTATCTTAATGCGTATCTGGAGTCGAAAAAGAAAACGGCTGAAAATGATTTCAGATTACCTATAGAAGCAGAATGGGAATATGCAGCAAGAGGCGGACGCTCTCAAGCTGATTATCCATGGGGAGGTTATTATTTGAGAAACAAAAAAGGTTGTTTGCTTGCAAACTTTAAACCTGGCCGTGGTAACTACCCGGAAGATGGTGGTTTTTACACCGTACGTGCCGATGCATACTGGCCTAACGATTTTGGCCTTTACAACATGGCGGGTAATGTTGCAGAATGGACATCTTCTTTATATTATGAGGGTGCTTACAATTTTCAACATGATATGAATCCAGATATAAGATACAATGCAAAAGAGACCGATAAACCTCGTGACAAACGTAAGGTATTACGTGGTGGTAGCTGGAAAGATGTAGGCTATTTCTTAAGAACCGGAACTCGTGCATACGAATATCAGGACACATCAAAATCTTATATTGGATTTCGTTGTGTGATTGATTTACCTCCAGCTCCTAAAAAAGGAAAAAAGAAGTAAACTGACAAACAGATTTTAAAACTAAATTATTGAGAATGCCTGGCTTATTATTTGACAGGTGCTGATAGCTTTTACATTAAACTTTAAATAACCACCAATTAAAACTCTAAATTTTTAAAACCATGGCTCACAACAAAAGAACCTTTTTAACTTTAATTGATGTTTTGGTAAGTGCTGGCGCTGCTGTTATCATCTTCGCTGCATGGGCAAAACTTACGCACCAGTCTTATGCTGATGTATTGTTGACTGTAGGAATGTGGACGGAGACTGCAATCTTTCTTGTGTACGCCATAATTGAGTGGGTTAAACCTAAGCATCACGAAGAAGATGACCAACCAGGAGATGTTGTAAATGCTGGCAATCCATCATTAGATTCATTAGATAAAATGATGAGCCAAGCTGATATTACACCTACTAATCTTAAGAAATTAGGCGAAGGATTTCAAAAATTACAAACTACTGTTGGAAGTATGCATGAAATTGGTGACGTTGTAAAAAACACCGGTGATTTCAGCAATAAAACTAAAGAGGCTACAGCAGCCTTGGGCAGTATGTCAACTGCATTTGCAAGTAGCGCAGCT
>JBBQPX010000187.1:0-6161 GCA_038216775.1 Chitinophagales bacterium | reverse complement strand
CAGCTATTGCCATGCAATTAACGCTGGCAGTCGTTTATCCCGGTGCTGGCAATATTGGTGGCGGCGGTTTTATGGTAGCGCATTTAAAAAACGGCCAAAATATTACACTTGATTATCGTGAAAAGGCTCCCTCCAAAGCTTCACGGGATATGTACCTTGATTCAGCGGGTAATCCTTTATTAGAGCTTTCGCAGGATGGGCATTTAGCTGCTGGCGTGCCGGGCACAATTGCCGGTTTATTTGCAAGCTTAAAATATGCAAAACTGCCTTTTGCCACATTAATTCAGCCGGCCATAAACCTTGCCGAACAAGGCTTTGCTATTACTGCCGGGCAGGCATCATCTTTTAACAGCGAACAAGCCGATTTTAAAAGACTTAATAAAACAGACATTGCATTTATCAAAAAAGAAAAGTGGAAAGCGGGTGACATGTTGATACAAAAAGATTTAGCAGCCACGTTAAAGCGAATTAGAGACTTGGGGCAAAAAGGCTTTTACGAAGGTGAAACGGCAAAGCTTATTGTTGCTGAAATGCAAAGAGGTAATGGCATAATTTCTTTGGAAGATTTAAAAAATTACGAGGCTGTAGAAAGGCCGGCAGTTGATTTTAATTATAAGGGCTATCAGGTTGTAACCATGCCTTTACCCAGCAGCGGTGGCATTATTTTACAACAGATGTTGAAAATGATTGAAGATAAAAATATTGCTGCTATGCAATTTCAAACAGCAGCGTCGGTACAATTGATGACAGAGGTTGAACGAAGGGCTTATGCTGATAGAGCCGAATTTTTAGGCGATCCCGATTTTGTAAAAGTGCCGGTAAAAACATTGGTTAGCGATGCTTATTTAAAAGAACGGATGAAAGACTACGAACCTGGAAAAGCAGGCAACAGCAAGGCTATACTTGCTGGCAATGTTAAAGAAAGCGAAGAAACAACTCATTTAAGTGTGCTTGATGCCGATGGCAATGCAGTATCTATAACAACAACACTAAACGGCAGTTATGGAAGCCGCACTGTAGTTGGCGGCGCAGGTTTTCTTTTAAATAATGAAATGGATGACTTTAGCGTTAAGCCCGGCGTACCTAATATGTATGGCGCTGTTGGCAACGAAAAAAATGCCATTGCTCCCAACAAAAGAATGCTAAGCAGTATGACCCCGACTATTGTTTTAAAAAGCGGTGCACCGTTTATGGTAGTTGGCACGCCAGGCGGCACCACCATTCCTACAAGTGTTTTTCAAACTATTGTAAATGTTATTGATTTTAACATGAATGCCGAAGATGCAGTTAACAAACCTAAATTCCACCACCAATGGTTGCCAGATATGCTTTCTATTGAAAAGGATTTTCCCGAAAAAGTAGCAGAAGAATTAAAAGCAATGGGTTACAAATTAGAAAAAAGAGGGCAAATTGGCCGCACCGAACTCATCGAATATCAAAATAAAAAAATAACTGCGGTGGGTGATAAACGGGGTGATGATGATGCAAGAGGTTATGTACCTGTTCCATAAACGGCAATAACATTCTTCACAAATAAAATAAAATAAAAAACAAGGCAAACTTTACCACCATGTCACTCGCATCAACATACCTTCAATCAGTAATTAAAAGATTCAACATTCACAAAGAACTGGGAGAAAAAACTTTTGAACAACTCACCGATGAAGACTTTCATTTTAAACCAAATGAAGAAAGCAACAGCATTGCAATAATTATTCAACATATGGCGGGCAATATGCTTAGCCGTTGGACGGATTTTTTAAACACAGACGGCGAGAAAGAATGGCGCAGCCGCGATAACGAATTTAACAACCAGAATTTAACCAAACCGAAACTATTTGGTCTCTGGCAAAAGGGTTGGGATTGCTGCCTGAACACGCTCAACTCATTAACAGAAGATGATTTGATGAAAACAGTTTACATCAGGAATCAAGAGCTGGTAGTAATTGATGCCATCAATCGTCAACTTACACATTATCCCAGCCATGTAGGCCAGATTATGTACATCGGAAAAATTATCAAAAACAAAAACTGGCAGAGCTTATCTATCGCAAAAGGGCAATCTGATGCACACAACCAGCAAATGAACATAAAAGGTTGATTATAATATTAATTTTATCTGCAAAAGAAATGTAAAGTTTGGTATCGTATTTGCCTTTACCCGTCATTATAGCTATTTTTACAACTAATAATTAACCCTGCGCAAAGTTTTAAACATATTAAAGTGGATTTTGCTTACACTACTGTTCTGGCTGGTGCTGGGCTTCTTATTTATATATGTACAGCCTATTAACAAATGGATATTTGCTTTCGGCCTTATAGGGTGGGCTGCTGCATGGGGTTTGCTATTCACAAAAGCGAAGCATAAAATCTCTTTTCTCCTGTTTTTTGTAATTCTATTTTTCTCACTTTGGGGATTAATACATGTGAGGCCGGTGCAGAACTGGCTTGTAACTAGAGCTTCAAAAGTTTTATCGAACGAATTAAAAACAACTGTGGAGGTAAAGCATGTTGATATAAGTCTGTTCGACAAAATGCTTGTTGAAGGTGTTTTAGTTAAAGATCTAAAAAAAGACACTTTGCTTTATGCTGGTTCTATGAAACTTACCATCACCGATTGGTTTTTCTTTACAAACAAACCCATCTTAAAATACATCGGCCTGTCGGATGCTGTTGTAAATATGAATCGTTCAGACTCTGTATGGAACTACCAGTTTTTAATCGACTATTTTTCGACTCCAAAATCTGGTAAAAAAAGTAGCAGTTCAGTAGAATTAGATTTAAAAATTCTGGACCTGAAAAACATCGTGTTTAACCGCGTTGATAAATGGACCGGACAGGATATGAAAGGTTCATTAAAAGCTTTGTATTTAATTGCTGATGAGTTTGATCTAGATAAAAAACTGATTGCCATTGATAAAATAGATTTAGATAATCCTGTATTTTCTATGAATGATTATACGGGTAACAAACCTGCGTCTTTAATTTCTGCGCCATCAATCAATAAACCTGTAAACCTGCCAGACTCTGGTCAATTGCAATGGAACGCAGCAGGTTGGCAAATGAGCATAGGCAAAATATCGCTAAAAAATGGGAGCTTCATCAGCGAAAAAGAAACAGAACGTTTAGCTTACACAGACCGTTTTGATGGGCAGCACCTTGCATTTACAAACATCAATGGAGAAATAAGTAATGTACTGTTTGCAAAAGATACCATACTCTCAAATGTAAATTTATCTACAAAAGAAAAAAGCGGTTTTGAGGTTAAGCGTATGGTGGCACTTATGAAAATAACGCCGGGAATGATGGAGTTTAGTAACCTAGACATAAGAACCGAAAAAAGCCGGATTGGAAACTACTATGCCATGCGGTATAAAGACTTTAATAGTGACATGAGTGATTTTATGCACAGCGTTAAACTGGAAGGCCATTTCGACAGCAGCAAAATACACAGCGATGATATTGCTTTTTTTGCACCTACAGTAAAAAGCTGGAACCGCCTTATCTATTTTAAAGGAAATGCAAAGGGCAGCATTGATAATATTACTGCAACAAATTTGAAATTAAAAAGCGATAACACTACAATAGACGGTGATATATCTTTAAATGGTTTGCCGAATATCTATTCAACATTTATCGACTTTAAATCGAATAACCTACAGACAAATTATTCTGATCTAGTAAAGATCATTCCATCCATTAAATCTTTAGGCCCAAAAACTTTAAGTAGTTTGGGCAACATCCGTTTTAAAGGAAACTTCACCGGTTTTATTCAGGACTTTGTAGCTTATGGAAATATAAATACCAGCATTGGTAATTTAAATGCCGATTTAAATATGAAGTTGCCGGACGGAAAAATACCTTCTTATTCTGGCAAAATTTCATCCGCTGGCTTTAACCTTGGCAGACTTTTGGATAATAACAAAATAGGCAGCGTAGCGCTTAATGGAGCAGTTATAGGTAGTGGATTTACGCTTAAAAATTTAAATACAGATTTTAAGGGTACAGTTCGCAGAATCGAGTTTTCCGGATACAATTATCAAAACATTGTTTTAAACGGAAAATTCATCAAAAATATCTTTTCGGGTAAACTCGATATGGACGACCCTAATTTAAAAATCAATAATCTAAATGGTTCCGTTAGTCTTTTAGGTGATACAAGCAAGTTTAATTTTAATGCAGATATACAGTACGCTAACCTGCAGGCTTTACATTTAACGCAGGGCAATCTAACAATTTCGGGAAATGTAAACCTGGATTTTACTGGTAATAATATTGATAATTTTTTAGGCACTGCCAAAGTTTATAATGCATCGTTAAAATACG
This sequence comes from Chitinophagales bacterium, assembly GCA_038216775.1. GTDB lineage: Bacteria > Bacteroidota > Bacteroidia > Chitinophagales > Chitinophagaceae > Ferruginibacter. The sequence continues at coordinate 1,835 of JBBQPX010000187.1, read as the reverse complement.
ATACCGCTAATCTTTCATTCGACTTTCTCAATCTCGAATCCTATAAGGAAGGCAACAACAAAATCCTTTCCGTTCAATCTAACGAAATGGAAGCTAATATAACAGGCCGTTTTAAAATCCTGGAATTACCTGATGCTTTTAAAATCTTTTTAAACCGCTACTACCCTTCTTATTTTCCAAAACCACGTTATCAACCTGGCGATCAGGACTTTTCATTTTTGATAAAAACAAAAGAAGTTAGCGAATATGTAAAGCTGCTCGATAATCGGTTAAGCGGTTTTGACAATTCCGTTTTTTCTGGAAATTTAAAACTGGCAACAAATGAGTTTAATGTAAATGCTAAAGTGCCGGAATTTAGTTACGATGGAAAAATATTTGAAAATATTGCTCTCACTGGCATAGGAAATTTAGATAGCCTGAATGCAAATATTAATGTTGATGATATTGCCATAAGCGACAGTTTACATTTTCCAAATACCAAATTATCATTTAGTTCTAAAAATGACATTTCAAACATACAGTTATCAACAAGCGCAAGCAAAACACTAAGCGATGCGCAGTTGAATGCGCAATTACAAACTTATTCAGATGGTGTAAAAATTCACTTTTTCCCATCTTCATTTATTTTAAATGAAAAGAAATGGACATTGGCAAAAGATGGGGAAATAACGTTACGTAAATCTTATATAGAGGCAAATGATGTTAAGTTTTCGCAAGGCAATCAGGAGATTGTAATTTCTACAGAACTTGATGAACTTACCGACCAAACTAACCTTGTGGCGAAGTTAAAAACGGTGAACATAAACGACTTTACAACCTTGTTTTTAAAAAAGCCACGGCTTGAAGGAATTCTCACAGGAACATTAAAACTAAGAGATCCTTTTGGTAAACAGATTGTTTAATTTGAAGGAGATGCGGACGAGTTTAGATTAGATAATCAGGATATTGGCAACATAAATCTAAAAGGCTCCGTTAATACTACTACAGGATTAATAACCGCAAAAGCAAAAGCCGATAATGAACTTAACAAATTTGAAATTGATGGCAAGTTCAATTATAAGGATTCTTCGCTTGATAAAATGAACTTTGCGTTGAAGGCGGAAAAGTTTAATATCGGCATTTTAAATAATTATCTGGGTGGCATTTTTAGCAATATAAAAGGGAATATAAATACAAATGACCTGATAGTTTCTGGTACTGATAACCATAATATAGTAACCGGTAATATTAATATAACCGAAGGAGAATTAAGGGTAATTTACACACAGTGTTTGTACAGATTTAAAAACGAAACCATCATTTTTAAACCCGACGAAATTGATTTTGGTTTACTTCAATTAAAAGACACACTTAACAATACAGGCACAGCAAGCGGCAAATTATATCACAAATTCTTTGATGAATTTAATTTTGAAAACATCAAATTTGAAACAGGCAAAATGATGTTGCTAAATACTACGCAAAAAAATAATAGCCAGTTTTATGGAACTGTAATAGGTAAAGCGTTAATGACATTAAATGGCCCAATTACTGATATGAGAATGAACATTACCGGTGAGCCTTCGCCTGTTGACAGCAGCCATATTTATATACCTACCAGTAATACACAGGAATATGGCAAAATAGACTATATAGATTTTATACAATATGGTAGCAAAATAGAAGATGAATACCGCGGCAAACAGGAAACTAATTTTTTAGTGAACATGAATTTAACAGCTAACCCTGCCTGTAAAATTGATGTTATTCTGGATGAACTTACCGGTGATATTATTAAAGGCCGTGACAATGGAGTTTTAAATATTATTGTGGGAAGCAAGGAACCATTAACAATA
>JBBQPX010000186.1:0-6162 GCA_038216775.1 Chitinophagales bacterium | reverse complement strand
GAATATCCTATGCAGATATTATAGATGAATATCCTTTAATTGAAGAAGATGATATAAAAGCATGTCTTTTATATGCTGCTGGCAAAGTTTCAAATGAAGAAGAAATGGCAGCATGAGAAACGAAGACTATAAGTTTGTAATTCATGTTGGAGTTGGTAGAATTATTGAAGTTTGGCTTTCAGAACAAAAGTATTCCGTTTTTGCAATAAGAATTATAAATGCCGAAATGACCGATGCCGATATTCTTAAATTGGCAAACAATGAAGATGCCATTATTATTTCAATGGATAAAGATTTTGGAGAACTTGTTTTTAAAAATGAACTTCAACACAAAGGAATTTTATTACTACGTTTAGAAGATGCGGTTGCCGAAGAAAAATTAGCAGTGATTCAGAATATTTTTCCTGAACATTTGTTAAGCATTAAAAACAAATTTGCTGTTTATCAAAATGGTAAATTAAGAACACGAGATTAAATATGTCAGAACAATCACTAACATTTATAGCTAAAAGCACGGTTAAAGCTGCCGACCTGGAGCATAGGCGCAAGATTAATTTTAATATTGGAAAATATAACGCCGCAGTACCGAAAGGAAAAGAACAATTCGCAAACGTTCATCTGGCAAGGGAGCGTGCCAAAAATATTAAATGGCGTGCCATTGAAACGCTGGATAAACAACTGGAAGATTTTGAACTGAATTTTACAAAACGTGGTGGCAAGGTTTTGTGGGCAGAAAACAGCAGTCAGGCAATTGAAGAGATTTTAAAAATCTGCGCAGCAAAAAACTGCAAAACGCTGGTGAAAAGTAAGAGCATGGTTACAGAAGAAATTCACCTGAACGATGAGCTTGAAAAAAATGGTATTGAAAGCATAGAGACTGACCTTGGCGAATATATACAGCAGTTAGATGGTGAAACAGCCTATCATATTGTTACGCCGGCAATGCATAAAAGCAAGGAAGACGTTGCCCGTTTGTTCAACAAAAAGCTGGGAACATCAATTTCTTTAACCCCTACAGAATTAACGCAGGTTGCCCGTAAAATTATGCGTGAAAAATATATGCAGGCGGAAGTTGGTGTTACCGGCGCAAACTTTATCATAAGCGATATTGGCGGCATTGCTGTTACAGAAAATGAGGGCAATGCCCGATTGAGTTGTGCTTTTCCTAAAACACATATTGTTGTTGTTGGTATTGAAAAAATGATTCCATCCATGACCGACCTTGGTTTGTTTTGGCCACTGCTTTCTACATTTGGTACGGGGCAAAAAATTACTGTTTATAATACGATTGTTACGGGACCAAAGCAAGAGAATGAAACTGATGGACCCGAAGAAATGTATGTAATATTATTAGATAACGGTCGCACAAATATTCTTCAAAATCCGAAGCAAAGAGAAAGTTTATACTGCATACGTTGCGGAGCCTGTTTGAATGCTTGCCCCATTTACAAAAATATTGGTGGCCACGCTTATGGCGCTCCTTATAGCGGCCCAATTGGCAGCGTTATTACACCACACCTGCAGGGTATGGAAGAATTTAAGCATCTTAGTTTTGCATCTTCGCTATGTGGTAACTGTACAGAAGTATGTGCAGTTAAAATAAATTTACATGAGTTGTTACTTGAGAACCGAAAAGAATCAGTAGAAGAAGGCTTTGTAACTTTTAGCGAAAAAATGGCGTGGAAAGTATGGCGTTTGGCCAGTATGAAAAGAGGTTTAATGAATATGGGCAGCGGTGGCTTAAAAAATAAAGTAGTTAATGGCATGTTTAAAGGCTGGAACAAAAAACGCAGCGATTTAAATTTTAGTCAGAAGACTTTTAACCAGATGTGGAAGGAGCGGTATAAGAAATAATTGTAAATTTGATAAAAGGTATTTATGGAACAAACATTTACCGCACATATTGAACAGGATGTAGAAACCGGTTATTTTATCGGGATAATTCCATCTGTGCCAGGTGCACACACACAGGCAAAAAGTCTTGATGAACTTTCAATGCGTCTGAAAGAAGTGCTGGAACTTTGTTTAGAATCTATGCCCGCTGATGAAAGAAAAGATATCCCACGTTTCTTTGGAACACAACAAATAGCCATTGCGGTATGAGTAAACTTCCAATTGTAAACGCAAAACAACTGGAAAAGCTGCTAATGCAATTAGGATTTACAGTTCAGCGCCAAAAAGGAAGTCACAAATTTTACAAACATGCTGATGGCCGTTATACAACCCTTCCTCATCATCCTGGTGAAGATTTAAGCCGCCCACTAATTAAAACGATTCTTAATCAAATAGACTTATCTACAGAAGAATTTATTCAACTGCTGAAGAAATAGTTTATGTTGCTAATCTACTCACATACCATTTCTCCACGGCTGAAATACATTTGTAATTTTATTTTTAAAGAGCAGCTTGGCATTGAGTTTAAACTCACTACAGATTCCGAGCATTTTAGAAATTGTACCAGTACTAAAATCAATTACAGTAAATCCAGAATAATTCCCGATGAGTTTTTTATTTATAGCCATCATTTACTTTTTGAGCAGCAGGCACAACAACAAAATACAGAATGCTTTATCATAAATAATAACAAAGCTTTTTTTCAAATTGAAGAAAGCGATTTTCCTTTTGATATACTGGCGGCATCTTTTTATTTATTAAGCCGCTACGAAGAATATCTACCTCATGAAAAGGATATGTACGGCAGGTATGCGCATGAAAACTCGCTTGCTTTTAGAGAAGGCTTTTTAAATATTCCGGTAGTAAATTTTTGGTTGGAAGATTTTGCAGCAGCATTAATATTAAAATATCCAACCATCAACTATCAACTTCCGGATTTCAACTTTCTTCCCACTTACGATATTGATATAGCATACTCTTATAAAAATAAAGGTGTAAAAAGAAATATCGGTGGGTTTTTAAAATCTCCATCAATAGAAAGAATAAAAGTTTTAGCTGGCGCTGAGAAAGACCCGTTTGATTGTTACGAATGGTTGAACAAGCTTCATGAAGAAAATAAGCTGGAACCGATTTACTTTTTTTTAGTTGCTAAAAAAAACGGTCAATATGATAAAAATATATTACCCGGCAGAGGTGCTATGTGGAAATTAGTAAAACAGCACATTCGCTTATACGAAATTGGTGTTCACCCAAGCTGGCAAAGCAATGCTGAAAAGAAAGTTTTAAAGAACGAATTAAAATTGCTGGGCGAAATGTCGGATATAAAAAAAATTACAATGTCCCGGCAGCATTATATAAAATTCAACCTGCCACAAACTTTTCAAAACTTAATTGCCGCAGGTATTCATGATGATTATAGCATGGGGTATGGAAGTACAAACGGTTTCAGAGCGTCTGTTGCATCTTCATTTTTTTGGTACGATTTAGAAAAAGAGCAACAAACTGCTTTAAGGCTTCATCCGTTCTGCTTTATGGATGCCAATTCTTTTTATGAGCAAAAACAAACTGCACAACAAACTGCTGAAGAATTAAAGCATTATTTAACTGTTTGTAAATCTATAAACGGTACAATGATTAGCATTTGGCATAATGATTTTTTGGGTACCTCGCCTAAATTTAAGGGATGGAAAGCGTTATATGAGCAGTTTATATCTCTGGCTCAACAATAATTTTTTGCTGGCTTCGCTTTACACTGTAATTAACCAGAAAAACCCCTAACATAGTTACAATTGAACCCCACAAAATATAGACTGTCAACTTTTCATTTAAAACAAATGCAGCCACAACCATAGCTACCAAAGGATTTATGTACGCATAAAGTGACGCAACGGCAACCGGTAATCTCTTCATAGAAAAAATAAAAGCCACAAAACTTAAAATAGAACCGGCACAAACCAGGTAAGCAATCATTAACCAGGCCGTTGTAGTTACTGTTTTTAAAGCAACCATTTGCCCGGTTGCAAGTGCAAAAATAAAAAGTAAAAAAGACCCTATCAGCATTTGCCAACCAATGGCATAATACGGATTCATCTTTAACGAATTGCGGGTTAAGAACAAAGTTCCTACACTCCACGATAACATGGCAACTACGGAAAGTATCACACCAAATAAAAATCCATCTGGCTGATGATGAAATGCTGACTCATAAAACACAATACCAATACCGGCTAAGCCTAAGAGCAAACCGATGAATGTTAGCACATTCATATTGCGGTTTCTGTAAAACACCATTTCAATAATTACAAGGCTTAAAGGATACAAAGCACCAATTAATGCACTCAAACCTGTGGGTATATATTTTAAACTCCAGGTACTTAATCCGTTTGCCATCACAAACATCAGCACCGCCATCAATATAAGTTTTACAAATTGCTGCTTTGTTGGAAAAGGCAGTTTTTTATACAACATAAAAAAAAGCACAAAAGCTGTACCACCAAAAAACTGGCGTATAGATGCCATTTGTAAAGCGGGAATATCTTGTTCAATAGCGACTTTACTGGCTACCCAAGTAGTGCCCCAAACAATGCAGGTGATGCACAGCGCAATATATCCGCCAAGTTTTCCTTTGGGTAAATTGCTGCTGTTTATCATTTAGGGTAGAAATATTAATGTTTAAAATGCCTTTGGCCGGTAATTACCATGGCCAGGTTATTTTCTTTGCAATAAGCAATTGAATCTTTATCACGGATAGAGCCGCCCGGTTGTATAAAAGAATCAATGCCGGCTTCGTGTGCAATTTTTACACAATCATCAAACGGAAAAAAAGCATCGCTGGCTAAAACCGCGCCCTTTAAATCAAAATTGAATTGTTTTGATTTGTCAATGGATTGGCGAAGTGCATCAATGCGGCTTGTTTGTCCGCAGCCTTTGCCATACAACTGCTTATTTTTTACCAATGCAATGGCATTGCTTTTTAAATGCTTGCAAACAATGTTGGCAAAAATCAAATCTTCTTTTTCTCCGGCAGTTGTTTCTCTTCCACCTTCTTCTTTCCAATCGGTATAATTTCCATTATCATTTTCCTGTGTAAGAATGCCGTTTAAAACAGATTTATATTGATGCGTTGCAGTAAGCTTTGCTTTCTGCTGCAAGAGGATGCGGTTCTTTTTAGTCTTTAAAATTTCCAATGCATCTACATCAAAAGACGGTGCAATCAACACTTCAAAAAATATTTCATTAATGGCGTTAGCTGTTGCTACATCAACGGTTGCGTTGCAAACCAATACCCCGCCAAAAGCACTTTCAGGGTCACCAGCCAATGCTGCATCCCAGCTTTCTTTAATTGTAGCTCTTGATGCAATACCACAAACATTGGTATGTTTTATTATAGCGAAGGTTGTGTTATCGAAATCTGCAATAATCTGCACCGCAGCATCTACATCTACCAGGTTGTTATAAGATAATTCTTTACCATTCAGTTTATCAAAAATTTCTTCCTGGTTACCATAAAAAATACCTTGCTGGTGTGGATTTTCGCCATAACGCAAAACTGATTTTTCTTTGTCAAAAGGATTTACAAATGCTGTTTGGTTAAAATAATTGGAGATAGCCATATCGTAACCTGTACATACATCAAAAGCTTTGATGGCAAATAGTCTTCTTTGCTCCAAACTGGTTTCTCCTTTTTGTGCTGCTAATATTTCTTCTAATAAAACATAATCTTTTTTAGCAGAAACCACAACCACAGACGCATGGTTTTTTGCAGCTGCACGAATCATTGATGGACCGCCGATATCAATTTTTTCAATAATCAACTTTTCATCAGTTGTCGATTTTACTGTTTCTTCAAACGGATATAAATCAACAATAACCAAATCAATTTCTGGTATTTTGTATTGCTCCATTTCTGAAACATGTTCAGCATCTTCTCTTTTACCTAAAATACCTCCAAATACCGATGGGTGTAAAGTTTTCACTCTTCCACCTAAAATAGAAGGATATGTTGTGAGCGACTCAACAGGAACGCAAGGAATTTTTAAATCTTCAATAAACTTTTGTGTACCGCCGGTAGAATAAATGGTAATGCCCAACTGATGAAGTTGCTGAACTATATTTTCCAATCCATCTTTATAAAAAACTGAAATGAGGGCTGACTGAATTTTTTTCTGCATTTGCATTAGCTATTTTGGCTGCCTCTGGAAAACAGCGGCAGGTGTGTATGTTGTTACGCCGCAAATTTACAAACTTTTAATGGTAGCTAAAATACAT
>JBBQPX010000185.1:0-6168 GCA_038216775.1 Chitinophagales bacterium | reverse complement strand
GGGCAATTTAAAAAATCGCCCAACCATGTGGAGGCATTTGATGCAGAGGGTAAAAGCATGGGTATTGTTTTTGAAACATCGAGCCCTTTTGAAACAGCCTTGCGCATGGATAACCTTATTGCATGGGCTAACGAGGCTAATGCCGAAAAAAAAATGCACCCGCTGTTGATAATTTCCCTTTTTGTAGTGGAGTTTCTGGCGATTCATCCATTTCAAGATGGTAATGGCCGCCTTAGCAGGGTGCTTACTACTTACCTGCTGCTGAAATACGGTTATGTTTATGCGCCTTACAGTTCGCTTGAGGCTGTAATTGAGCAAAATAAGGAAGGCTATTATCTTGCCCTGCTACAAACACAGGGAACCATAAAATCTGATAATCCAAACTGGCAACCCTGGGTGCTTTTCTTTTTAAGGGCATTGCAAAAACAAAAACAAAGGCTTACAGTCAAACTGGAAACTGAGCAATTGCTGCTGGGTAAATTACCTGCATTGAGTTTGCAGATACTGGAGCTGGCAAAAAGCCGTGGGCGTATAACAACAAGGGATATTGTTACCATTACAAATGCAAACCGAAATACGGTTAAAAAGCAAGTTGCAGTGCTTGTTGAAAATAACCAGCTACGCCAAAGCGGGCAGGGAAAGGGTACTTGGTATTCGATATAATAACAATAGCTTTATTAAGGCATTTTTTTTAAAAGACCTGCAAGTGTTTTGTCAACTTTGGCAGGCATCGGCCAGGTTGTAAAAGTACACCCAAGCGCCTTTAGCGTATTAGCTTTTTGGCGGCCACGGTATAAGAGCGCTCGTTTTTCTTTTATAGGCTTCAAATTGTGGGTTGCCTTTGTATTTTTTCTCCAGCAGCGGTATGCCCGATACATATAGCAACAGCCAGGTAATAGTTAAAGGGCTTATAATAAAATACCAGCTTGCGGGCAGGGGTAAAATAATGATAAATATGCCCCACCACATCATCAGCTCACCAAAATAATTGGGGTGGCGGCTGTACTTCCATAAACCGGTTTGCAGTATGCTGCCTGCTGCTTTTTTTTGTCGCTTAAAAACCGATAACTGGTAATCGGCAATAGTTTGAAAATAAAAACCAATGAGCCAGCAACCAAGGCCAACGTAGGTAAAAACTGTGAATGGTATGGGTTGGCTTACTGCTGCAAATATAACCGGCGATATGATGATGAGCAGGATGCAGCCTTGTAATAAAAAAACCTGCAGGTAGCTGCGCCAGTAAAAATTTTTGCCCCATTCATCCCGCCATTGGCGGTAACGAAAATCTTCTTTTTTATTTTTATTACGCAGGTAAATATGCAGCGAAAGTCTGCTGCCCCAGCACACTACAAGTGCATACAACAGCAGGTTTATGCTGGTATGTGTTTGTGTAATGAACAGAAAAATACAGAGGAGTATATACCCAAGTCCCCAGGCAATATCGGCTACATCGTTTCTTTTTTTATACAGCGCAATAATATACCAGGCGGTAACATACAGCCAGATTATTAAGGCAGCCTGCAGAAAAACGGTAAGCATCAGGCTACCCATTTTACAATAAAAAATCCGGCGGTGCTTACCATGGCGGTAAGTAATGCGCCCCAGGCCATATCAATAAAAACAATAGTGAGCGGCCAGTTTTTTAAGGTGGCCAGGTTGGTGAGGTCGTAGGTAGCGTACGTAAAAAAGCCAAAGAGGGCTCCCAGTAAAATGGCTTTACCGAGTGATGCTTTTTCTACCGCTGGCAAAATGGCAAAAATAAAAATGCCCACAATAAATATAAGGTAGAAGATGATGGCTGCTTTCCAGTTAACGGTATCGCTTAAAAAACCGCCAAGGTATTTGCGGTACAGGTTTTTGGCAATGAGGCCCAGCCAAACCATATCAATGGCAAAAAAAAACAAGGCGGTAAGCAGGTAACTGAGCAGAAGTTTATGTATAGGCATGATGGGTGTTTTAACTGTTTACCAAATGTAATGTTTTATGACGGTTGGCTGATGGGGAGATAGTGATATAAAAATCTTAATTGCCGCTGCTGTGTCAGCGGGGTTATGGCCAATATATTTTCATGTATAAACCTAAGTGTTTTGTAACAACGCTGCTGGCGAACATATTTTTAAGAATGCAGGCATCAAACAACTACCCAATACAGGGTATTGAATAAGATGGAAAAGATTATTATTTTGCATAAAATCTCTATTATGCTTAAACAACTATTTACAGCAGCGCTAAGCCTTTTAATTATCAGTTCAACCTGGGCACAAACTGATAAGGTGGCTTTGCAGAACTACAATGATGGTATTAAACTTATTGATCAGAAAAAATATGCAGAAGCAATGGGTTTATTTAAAAAAGCCATTGCTATTAGTCCTGATTATAAAGAAGCTTTGTACAGTGCAGGCTGGACGAGTAATGAACTGAAGAAATATTCAGACGCAGCTGATTATTTACAAAAGGCAAAAAAGCTTTGGCCCGAAGAAGCGAAAATATATCTGGAACTTGGATACGCCTTTGATAAACTGGATAGAAAAGGAGATGCACTTGATAACTACCAAAAATGCCTTTCTTTAAGAGATGATTATTCACTCGCCTACAAATACCTGGGCGTTTTATATTATGATGAAGAGGATTATGAAAAGGCGCTGGATAACATTAAATCGTATTTAATATACGAGCCTGATACTAAAGATGATGATATTTATTTTAGAAAAGCTGTAAGCGAAAATGAATTGGATAAGTATGATGATGCGCTTGTTTCTATAAAAAAAGCAGATGCTTTAAAACCAAATTATCCCAAATTTATTAATGAAATGGGCTTTACTTATCACAAGCTTAACGATAATGATGAGGCAATGCTACTGTATAAAAAGTCGCTTGCACTTGATCCTGAAAATGTAAGGGCAAATTATTGGATAGGATGGTGCTACAATGAAAAAGAAAAATATAAGGAGGCTATACCTTACCTTAAAAAAGCAATTGAGATAGATGATAAATATGTATCGGCATATACCGAATTGGGCTATTGCGACTATGCGCTGAAAAATTATGACGAAGCGTTGGCGAGTTTTAAAAAAGCATTTGCCATACAAAAAACTGAACTGGCGCTGTATTATAGCGGACTTTGTTATGTGGGCAAAAAAGATAAAACTTCTGCTGTAAAAATAATTGCAGACCTGCAGGAAATGAAATCGGATTATGTTAAAGATTTGCAGGAGGCCATTGATAAAATGTAAAACTGTTGTGCTTTGTAAGCCTAAGGTACTGTTGAAGAAATGGTAACGAAACGGGTTTGCTTCAGTTTTTTTATACCGAAGGGATGCAAATTTTTTTCAGGATATTGTTTTTAAAACGTTGCTTTGTATCTGTGATTGTAAGTACTGCATAATCATAGTTATAAATGAAAAATATTCCTGTCAGGCATATTACCAACCAAAACGAACCCGTTATAACCGGCCGGTTTAAGATAAGAACTGTAGCTGAAATTCTGCAGGGGAAAGACTTGGCCCAGGATTTACACCGGCATGATTTCTTTTTTATAATCGCCCTGCAAAACGGTGAAGGCAATCACGAAATAGATTTTACAGCCTATGAAGTGCAAAACAATTCCATTTTTATGCTTAGGCCCGGGCAGGTGCACCAACTTTCGTTAAAAGCTAAGTGTACAGGTTTTCTTGCTGAATTTGATACTGCATTTTATCATCCAAAAGATAAATTGGCTAACCAACGATTGATGAGGGCTGGTAATAAAAACTTTTGTGCATTTGAAGCAGAGCGGTTTAATAAATTACAGAATGTGTTGGCTACTATTTTTAATGAGTACGCAGCAAAACAGGATGGCTATATTGAAATGATAAAAGCGAATCTTGATATTTTCTTTATTGAATTTATCAGGCAAAGTTCAAATGTGGGTGAGGCATCCAAACAGGCCTCCAATTATACACAGGAAAAGTTTGAACAATTTCAAGAACTGGTGGAGAATAATATCGTTACCCACAAACAGGTTTCTCAATATGCCGAATTGATGAACCTTTCAACATACCAGCTTAACGCCATTACCAAAACAACAATAAATAAGTCAGCTTCCAAACTAATTAATGAGCAAATCGTATTAGAAGCTAAACGAAACTTGCTGGCAACGCCAAACCAAATTAAAGATATAGCCGACCAACTCGGCTATGAAGATATCTCCTACTTCATCAGGTTCTTTAAAAAGCATACCGGCTATTCGCCTGAAGCATTCCGGAAGAATTTCCAATAAGTCCTGTTCAACTTCATCATAGTCCTACCATAAAGGCAGCTTCTGAAATTAGCTTTGCACATTAAAATAATTGTCAAACAATAATTTCAGCATCATGAAACCGAAATTCAAATTTATTGCAGCCTTAAAAATATGGCTGGTCATTTATCCCTCCATTACCTTATTTCTTTTTTTGTTTGCGCAACCCATGTCTCCGTTGCCGCTGTATGTGAGAACATTTATTCTTACGATTACACTGGTCCCTTGGATGGTATTCATTGGCGTACCTGCAGTTGATTCAGTGTTTAGAATGATGGCTTCAATACGTAAAAAATAATCCAGAGTGAGAAGTATAGAAAAAAAATCCTGATGAAAAACTTATTTGGACATCTTTAAAAATTTAAAGCATAATGTACAATGAAACCAACAACCGCATCAAGAAGAAAGTTTATTCAACAGGTAAGTATTGCCGGTGCAGCTATGGTTTTTCCTTTTCACACAAAAGCTTTTTCAAAAAATAGTACAATGATAGACAATCAACATTTCGACGTAATTATAATAGGAGGCAGTTATTCTGGCCTTGCGGCTGCGATGGCACTTGGCAGGGCATTAAGGAAAGTACTGGTTATAGACAGCGGTAAACCCTGCAACAGGCAAACACCATATTCGCATAATTTTTTAACACAGGATGGTAAAACACCGTCGGAAATTTCAGCACTTGCAAAACATCAGGTAGAACAATACGAAACTGTTCAATTCTTTAATGGTCTTGCAACTAATGGAGAGAAAACTCAAAATGGTTTTGAAATACATACGGAGTCGGGTAAACAATTTGCAACTCGAAAACTGATTTTTGCAACAGGCGTAAATGACCTGATGCTCGAGATTCCTGGCTTTGCCGAAAGCTGGGGAATTTCTATTCTGCATTGTCCTTACTGTCATGGTTACGAAGTAAAGCATGAAAAAACAGGGATATTGGGCAATGGAAATTATGGCTTTGAATTTTCTGCGCTCATATCAAACTGGACAAAAGACCTCACGCTCTACACAAACGGAAAATCTACTTTAACAACCGAACAAACAGCAAAACTTCAGCATCATAATATTGCCGTTGTTGAAGATGAAATTGAAAAACTGCAGCATAACAATGGATACCTGCAGCAAATTATTTTTACAGGAGGTAAGTCAACTGCCGTAAAAGCTATCTACACCAAAACTCCTTTTATACAGCATAGCTCAATTCCCCATTTATTAGGATGCCAGTTAAATGAAGATGGATACATTAAAGTTGATCCGGCACAAAAGACAAGCGTACACGGAGTTTTTGCCTGCGGCGATAATACAACCCGTGTGCGTACGGTAGCAAACGCTGTTGCCATGGGCACTATTGCAGGCATGATGCTAAATAAAGAGTTGATTGAAGAAGATTTTTAAACGAAATATAATTTCCAGAAAACATAGGCGGCATAATTGCCGAATTAAAACCGGGTTTTGCAGACAATATCCACCATTTGGCAGATTGATGTTTTAAATGTGCCCAAAGCAAATGATTTTTGGCTCTTTTAAATCACTACTTTCAAAGTATGAAAAAATCAATCATTATTTTATTGCATGCTGGTTTTTGGCTATGCTATTCAATATTGATACTAATTATGCTTGCTGTTTACGCTAAAAGTGGTAGTCATGTTGGTAGCCAGGCTCCACGAATTTTAAATGCATTTTATAACATTACACTTTTTACGATTGTTCCTTCTGTTATCACTTTTTATTTATTCTATTTTCTGTTATTTCCAAAATACCTGCAGAAAAACAAGATTCTTTTATCTATCATTTATGGAATACTGATTTCTGCGGGAGCGGCAATAGTAAGTTATATTATGATTAGATATTTTATTGAAACAGGCAGAATCAGCGACTTGGACAAAGGGGGA
>JBBQPX010000184.1:0-6177 GCA_038216775.1 Chitinophagales bacterium | reverse complement strand
CCTGTAATGCTCTTTTATTAAACGCCAATGGCCAACCATGCCAATTAATGAATCAGGCTTTTCTTTTAAGGTTATACACCATTGAATGCCCTCATTGTTTTGTAATGAATCAAGCATTTTCATCAAAAGCGCTTCTGCTTCTTCAACAATTACCATTTTTTCTTTGCCAATAAATTGCATGGTTTGTTCCAGGCTGCGCATTCGAAATAATTCGGGTGCATCGCTCATTTTTATTGTACGAAGCAACAGCCGTTCGGTTTCAATTTCAGGAAAAGGAGAGAAGTTCACTTCGAGCATAATAATTATTTTGGCGTAAATGTATTCAAAAAAATGTCCCATCAAAAAAATGATGGGACAAGTATAATGTTTATAAAATGAATGCTGTACTTATGCTACTGCTTTATTAACCAGCCCTGCAGCTTCGCTCAATAAAATAGCGCTTTGTACTTTCAATCCACTTTCATCAATTAATTTTTTAGCCACATCTGCATTGGTGCCTTGTAACCTTACAATAATAGGGATTTCAATATTACCGATTGATGTGTAAGCATCAATAACACCTTGTGCCACCCTGTCGCAACGTACTATACCGCCAAATATATTGATAAGGATTGCTTTTACTTTAGGATCTTTTAAAATAATACGGAAACCGGCTTCAACTGTTTGTGCATTGGCTGTACCACCTACATCCAAAAAGTTTGCAGGTTCACCACCGCTTAATTTAATCATATCCATGGTAGCCATCGCTAAACCGGCGCCATTAACCATGCAACCTACGTTACCATCTAATTTAACAAAATTTAAATTGTACTGGCCAGCTTCTACTTCTGTAGGGTCTTCTTCACTGATATCTCTTAACGATGCAATTTCCGAATGGCGCATTAATGCGTTATCATCAATATTCATTTTGCAATCAACTGCAATTATTTTTTCGTCGCTTGTTTTAAACAGCGGATTAATTTCCAGCATGCCGCAATCACAACCTATATATGCATTGTATAAATTGGTAACAAACTTTACGCAGTTTTTTAAAGCAACACCGGATAAACCTAAGTTAAAAGCAATTTTTCTTGCTTGAAATGGTTCCAGCTTTCCACCTGGGTAAACCCACTCTTTAAATATTTTTTCAGGTGTTTCGTGAGCCACATCTTCAATATTTACACCACCTTCAGTGCTGTACATAATCACATTCTGCCCGGTTGCCCTGTCTAGTAAAATTGAAAGGTAAAATTCCTTTATAGGATTTGGACCATCATAATATACATCCTGTGCCACTAAAACTTTACTCACCAATTTACCAGCTTCGCCGGTTTGTATGGTAACTAATGTGCCGCCAAGAATGTTTTGTGCAATCTGCTTAACATCTTCAGCAGTTTTACCCACAGCAACGCCACGTTGGTCTGTACCAATTATTGTTCCTTTACCCCGGCCACCGGCATGAATTTGCGCTTTAACTACTGCATATTTGCTCCCGTATTGGGTATGAATCTGCTTGTAAGCTTGCTCTGCTTCTGTTGGGGTGCTACAAGGAATGCCCTCCTGAACGGGAACATCGTATTTTTTCAATAATTCTTTTGCCTGGTATTCGTGAAGATTCATAATGGATAAATTTTGGCGAAGATAAGAAAACTGTGTTGAAGATGGAAAGGGTTTATGGTTTTGGGGGGCTTATCTAAAACCGGGATGGCATTATTGTTTTTGAACATAAAAATGGCACTGATAATTTCGATAAAAACCCTACAATTCCGTTAACACAATCTTACCTTACCTTTGCTGGCTAAATTATGTGTTAATATGATGGAGAAAATTAATGAAGCGGTAGATTTTATTAAAGCCCAGTACAGTACCAGACCAACCGTTGGCGTTGTTTTAGGCAGCGGCCTTGGTAGTTTTACAAACGAAATAAAAATAGAGAAGGAAATACCATACGGTGACATTCCGCATTTTCCGGTAAGTACAGTAGAAGGACATAGTGGCAAACTTATTTTTGGTGAGCTGGGTGGTAAAAAGATTGTGGCCATGGCTGGGCGATTTCATTTATATGAAGGTTACAGCAGTGAGCAAACTGTTTTTCCGATAAGGGTAATGAAGTTTTTAGGTATTGATACGCTGCTGCTTAGCAATGCTGCGGGTGGTGTAAATCCTGCATTTCAGGTAGGAGATTTAATGATTATTACCGACCATATTAGTCAACTGGCGCCAAACCCGCTGATAGGTAAAAATTACAAAGAGCTGGGACCAAGATTTCCGGATATGAGTGAGCCCTATAAAAAACATCTGATACAAAAAGTAAGAGATATTGCTGCTGAAAAAAATATTAAATTGAGAGAGGGGGTTTATGTAGCCGTTACTGGACCAACTTTTGAAACCCGTGCAGAATACAAAATGATATTAACACTTGGTGGCGATGCAGTTGGTATGAGTACGGTGCAGGAGGTTATTACTGCAGTGCATATGGGCTTACCTGTTTTTGCCATGAGTGTAATTACAGATGTTGGAATACGAGAAGAAGAAAATGTGATTACACACGAAGAGGTTTTGCAGGCAGCAAAAGAGGCTGAACCAAATTTTAAGGCATTGTTTTGTGAACTGATTGCACAATTATAAGTACCACCTGATGAAGCAAATTGTTGCGCTGATTATATTTACATTGTCGATACTGTTGGTTAATGCACAGGACCCTTTTAACCAGATAGGCAGCCGACTAAAGAGTATTGGCGGTAGCGTAAGTGGCAGCAAAGATTCTATTGGGTTTGAACATAGGGATGATAAAAAAGATTCGATAGGTATTTACTATAAATATCTTGATTCAATCCGCAGCAATCCTTTCGACTCTACCATTAGTGATTTTGATAGATATTTTTCTGTTCCATCAACCTATTTATACCTCGGCAATAATGGTGCGGCAGCTTATTCGCTTATTTATCAGCCTACAGCTAAACCGGGTTGGGATGCTGGTTTTCATGCATTTGATGTGTACAAATACTCGCTGGAAGAATCTAAATTTTACAAAACCAATAAACCCTTTACCCAACTTAACTACCAGCTTGCATCTGGCAAGGAGCAGATGATAAGGGCATTACATACACAGAGCCCCAAACCAAATTTTAATTTTGGATTTGACTATCGGCTAATAAGCTCGCCTGGATTTTTTACAAACCAGAATGCCAATCATAAAAGTTACCGCCTGTTTACAAATTACCAAGGAAAAAGAAAACGATACGCAGCATTTTTTATACTGCTGGGTAATACCATTAAGAATTCTGAAAATGGTGGTATTAAATACGACTCCTCTTTATCAAATCCTAATTTAAAAGAACGGTTTTCTGTAGATGTAAACCTCGGTAATGGTTACACTTATACCGCAAATCCGTTTAATACAACAGTTAGCACAGGTAACGTTTATAAAGATTTTATTGTTTTTTTAAGGCAGAGTTATGACATTGGCAAAAAGGATTCTATTGCTATAAATGATTCAACCACCGAATATTTATTTTACCCAAAACTTAGGGCTCAACATAGTTTTTCATACAGCACCTACAATTATACGTACAGGGATAATCTGGCAGATTCTGCTGTATATAAAAACTGGTATGACACGATAGTTAAAATAGGCCCTGATAGCTTTATTGTAAAGGAAAAATGGAGTGTGATGAAGAATGATTTTACGCTATTAAGTTTTCCGGATACGAAAAATTCTGGTCAGTTTATATCAGCAGGTGTGCGGCTGGAAAATATTAAAGGAGAGCTACGTGATGGCACGAAAAACTTTTACAACTTTGCCGTGCATGGCGAGTACCGCAATAAAACCCGAAACAAACTATGGGATGTTTTAGCAAACGGAGAGTTTTATGTAAACGGTCTTAATGCAGGCGACTATCTTGTTAATGCAACTATATCACGGTACATTGGCAAAAAGTTGGGCAATGTTCGAATTTTCTTTAAAAATGTAAACCGAACCCCGTCGTTTATTTTTGATAATGCATCAGCCTTTAATTTTAAAAACGCTACGCTTGATAAAAAAGAAAATATCATTTCGTTTGGTGCCGATGCCAGAAATAATTTTATCAACCTAAGTTTTAAAAATAATATTATTACCAACCTGGCTTATTTCAGCGATTATTATCACACAGTGCAAAGCAGTAAAATAATAAACCTGTTGCAGCTTAGCGCATCAAAAAAAATAAAGCTTACAAAAAAGTGGAACTTATATTCTGATATTACTTTTCAGCAAACAGACGGAAGTTCTCCTATAAAAGTGCCTTTAATTTTCACAAGAAACAGATTGGCATATGAAGGTGTTTTTTATCAAAATTTAAATTTAAGCGCAGGGTTAGAAGTGCGTTACTTTACGCCGTTTGAAGCTTATAATTATTCGCCAATTATGGGGCAGTTTACAACGCAGGATACTTTTAAATTAAAAAATCTGCCAGATATAAGTGCATTCTTTCATTTTAGAATAAAATCCTTTACAGCCTTTATTCGTGGCGAAAACTTAAACACCGTAAGTTTTAAAGATGGATTTGGGTTTACCAACAATAATTTTGCTGCACCGCACTATCCAACTCAAGGCTTTATATTTCGCTTAGGAATACAGTGGGGTTTTGTTAATTAATATAATACTTAGCTTGTAAACTGATTTACAGATGCTTTAATTAGAGCGTTTTGTGCTATTGGTGTTAAAAACCAGCGAAAAACCAACTTAAACATTGCATTTGTTATTATCTATTGTAAATTTGCATCGTAAATGAAAAAAATCTATATAGGCATATTGGCTTTTGTTTATATGGCAGTTTCTTCGGGAATTGCTGTAGAGCTGCACTATTGCATGGGCGATATGGCCGGTATGGAATTATATGGTTCATCTAGCGATAAGTGTGGCAAATGTGGCATGACGGAGAAAAAGGCAGGTTGTTGCCATGATGAGTTTTCATTCTATAAAATAAGCGATTCTCACAAAACCGCAACAAACGATATTAATTTTACAGCGCCTGTTTTTGCTGTAGTTACTGAATACAATATTTATAACTGGCAAATGCCTGACTATACTGCTTCAACAGCGGTAAATAACCACTCTCCACCTGATTATACAGAGCCTTCTGCACGTATAATGAACGGCGTTTTCAGAATTTAGGATTGATATTGAATATTTAAACCGGTAGAATTATCTGCTGGTTAATTATGCTATATGCATATTTCTTTTTTATTCAACATCAAATTTTAATAAAATGAAATCATTATCATTAGTTGCTGCAATATTGTTCAGCATATTCTCTATTAATACATCATCAGCACAAACAGCAAAAACGGAAACCATAAAAGTTTGGGGCAATTGTGGCATGTGTAAAACCAAAATTGAAAAGGCTGCTAAATCTGCTGGGGCAAAAAAAGCTGATTGGAACGAAGACAGCAAAGAACTAAAAGTTACTTATGTAGATAATAAAACTTCTTCTGCAAAAATTCAAGAGTCAATTGCTAAAGCAGGTTACGATACGCAGGATTATACCGGCGTACTAACGGCATACGATAAATTACCTGGCTGCTGCAAATACGATAGGAAAGATGCAGTGACTGTTGCTGATACCTATGTTTGTCCAATGCATGCAGATGTTACAAGCGATAAGCCAGGCAAATGTTCCAAGTGTGGAATGGACTTAAAAGCTAAGGAAAAAATTGCTGCAGTATATGCCTGCCCAATGAAATGCGAGGGCGATAAAACTTATGATAAAGCTGGCACATGCCCAAAATGTGGAATGAATCTCAAAGAAAAAAAAGCGGCTGGTTCTAATTAAAAGAATCACAAAATACAATATTGGTGTAGCAGGTTCTTTAAAACCTGTTACGCTAATATTTCTTTCAGTTACAGAATTAATGATACAGCAATGTTGAGCTGTATTATTAATTAGTCCGTTTATTCAAAAGATAAATATCATGAAGCAGATAAAATATATTTTGATGCTCTGCCTTTTGTTTTCAGGCACGGTATCTTTTTCGCAAAGCACAGATTCAGCCATTAGTTTTAAAGTATTTGGTGCTTGCGTACAATGTAAAGAGCGTATTGAAGATGTGCTTAAAATTAAAGGCGTTAAAAGTGCGGTATGGGATGTTGATTCTCAGCAACTTTCTCTTGTGTATAATCCAACTAAGATTTCGTTGGAAAAAATACAAAATAAAATT
>JBBQPX010000183.1:0-6180 GCA_038216775.1 Chitinophagales bacterium | reverse complement strand
CGATATTATATCTGCTTTCGAGTAAATCAAGTCCATCAATGTAGTAGTTGCTGATAAATTTTCCATTATACTTTATTTGCCCGTTAGCATCCATTTCTATTCCAGGTAGTTTGGCTATAATATCGCCAATAACTCTGTCTTGCTTATTAGTAAAAGTTGCTACATTGTAGCTTGTAGTATCACCATTAATGGTAATCGGCTTTTTTTGCACAGTTACCATAGGGAGTTCTATTTTTTTTTCTGTAAGAACAAAATTTAGAACTTGGCTTTTATTTTGTATAATTTTTGTTTGTGTTGCATAGCCAATCATGGTTACTTTTATTTCCAGACTGTCTAAGGATTTAGAGCATTTTATTTCAAATGCTCCAATATTATTGGTGATTGCATACGCAATTATTTGCGACTGATTTGGATTACTGATAACGACATTTGCATTGAATATTATTTCATTTTGTTCATTAAAAATTTTGCCAGAAATAACAGCTTGTGAAAACAGCTTATTGCTGACAAAAACTAACAAAATGCATGCGAAAAACTTCATACATTAGTTTGAAATGTCAAGAGGGTTGTAAGGTTTATTTGGGCGTTTAACTTCAGTACCATTTGAACTGGTTACAGTTACACCGCTTTCTGCTTTAAGAAATTCCACCACATTTTGTGAGAATAATTTTTTCTTTTGTTGATATACATTTTTTGAAACATAGCGAACTTTAAAATAGGGTATAAATACGTTAGTTATATTATTAGGAATGTTTAATTCTATACATTCAAATTCAAACTGCCCTTTATCATCATCTACCTTTAAAATTAATCCTGGTAACCCGTTAAATAACCAGGGCCCTTTCGAAACAGGAATATCCGAAGCATACCATGCTACGTAATTACGTCCCTTGTAAGTGGTTGTTGCTTTATTGCATTTTAAATTTAATATATAAATAGCCGCAGTATCAATATCCCATTTGGGCGCTTCCAACACCTCTTTAAATCCATAACAATTTTC
The DNA here is from genome assembly GCA_038216775.1 of Chitinophagales bacterium. GTDB lineage: Bacteria > Bacteroidota > Bacteroidia > Chitinophagales > Chitinophagaceae > Ferruginibacter. The sequence goes on along the minus strand of JBBQPX010000183.1, from coordinate 5,180 downwards.
TATAAATTTATTTGTAAAAGTTGTTTCCATTTTTGCAAAATCAATATTAATAACTTCGGGTTCGTTTCCCATAAAAAAACCGCCACTTGCCTTAGCTGTTTGCTCATTAATATTTACAGTTTTATTTTGCGCTGCTGCTTCCAGTTGCATTTTATCCATATTGCTGTAGCCGAAATGCTTTAAATAACTATAATAAAGTGATGAGGTTTTGCTGACTGATAAAATCATAATATCATTTGATTTTATTTCAGAGTTGGTGGAGTCTTTTTGGTATGTTAATCTATATTTTACCGAAAGAATTGTAGTATCAGATGCTATAATTCGAGAACTAAAAAAAACAAAAAGAATTAAAAAATTAAATTTCATACAAATGCATTTATTGTGTAAAAATTAAATTCAAATAAATTGAGGGATTTTTTTAAATCCCCCAATTTATTAAATACGTTAGTAGGTTACTAACAAACTTCAAAGTAAATAGCCCATCCGCCATAGTATGCACTATTGTAGCTTGAATAACAGCAACTATAATAGGTAGCACCACTTGGGCATGTTATTGTAACATCCCACACAATGCTATTATTTACAACCTTTTCCGTTATAGTTATATTAGAGGTGTTTTTACTCATCCCCTTCTCAATAGTTGCACTTGCAACCATTGCTGAAAGTGCAAAAATACATACAAATATTATTTTTTTCATTTTTGTGTTGGCTTTGTTTATGGCAGCCTTACCTTTTAATAATTTATCTAATGCCCTTCTTTTCCTTTGGAACATTTCGGGTTTGGTGTTCCGCAATTCGTAGCTACTGAATATTTATTTACATAAACATACTACTTTATTTTAATAATATTAATATTTTTTATATTTTTTTTTATATTTGAAAAGTAAGTTAATGTTGATATGCAAGGCTAGAAAAATTTGTTTCACATGCTAAGTGAGATTCTAAAAAAAGAAGATTTCGTGGGAACAAAAACATTTTGAACGATGTTTAAATTATAAATTCTATTTATAAATAACAGTATTTTTTATATCTTCATAATTGATAAAATACTTGAAAATGAACCCTAAGAGCATCTAAAACTCAAATGACTTTTCTAAAAACCATCTTCCAAAGCACCCTTCATTTGCTATATCCGCATGTTTGCACAGGCTGTGGCTCCGATTTATTAAGGGAAGATAACCAGCTTTGCCTGAGATGCATTCATAATTTACCGCATACCAATTTTGCCCGCATGGCAAATAATCCGTTGGAAAAGGAGTTTTGGGGCAGAATTCCGCTTGTTTCAGCTTTTAGCCAGTTTTACTTTGCCAAAGAATTTTTGGTTCAGCACCTTATTCATGAGCTTAAATACAAAAGCGATAGTGAAATTGGCATTTACATGGGCGAAATAATGGGTAAAACGATGCTAGAAACCCATCGCTTTAAAGATGTTGACGCTTTGATTCCGTTGCCTCTTTATGCAGACAAGGAACGAAAACGCGGCTACAACCAGGCAACTATTATCTGCAATGGCATATCCTCCATAACAAAAATACCCGTTTTAAATGGCGCTGTTATAAGGCAGCATGCCACCGAAACACAAACTCGTAAACACCGTACCGAGCGTTGGGAAAACGTAAAAGACAGTTTTAAAGTGGCGAAGGAAAATGAATTAAAGGGCAAACATTTATTATTGGTAGATGATGTGGTAACCACCGGCGCCACTTTAGAAGCCTGCGGTGCAGTAATTTTAAAAGTACCGGATACAAGATTGAGTTTGGCAACATTGGCATTTACGGGTAAATAGCTCATACATATATATTAAGGGCGTGGAAATGTGGACCCAACAATTCAACTATAAATAAATAAGTATAAATTTGAACAATGAACAAACGCCTACTTTTTTGCTTATTGCCTATTACATATTGCCTAGTTCTGCTAACTTCCTGCAAAAAAGATTCCTTCACTACCAGCGAATTTGCACAGGTTAATATTACTACCGACAGTTTAAAATACGATACCGTTTTTACTACAACCGGTTCTATAACCAAGTCTTTCAAAATAATTAACGATAATAATCAAAAGCTTCGCCTTACCAAAGTAAAATTAATGGGCGGCACGGCATCTGCTTTTAAAATGAATGTTGATGGCAGCGCAACTGCCGAAGTAAATAATCTAGATATTGAAGCAAACGACAGCATTTATGTTTTTGTCTCTGTTTCAATAAATCCCGGCGCATCTAACCTACCCTTTATTATAAGCGATAGTATTTTGATAAACTACAATGGCAACAACCGGTACGTGCAGTTACAGGCTTATGGACAAAATGCAAATTTCATAAGCAACCGTCTTATCACCGGCAACGTCGTTTGGACAAATAATCTGCCCTATGTAATTCTTGGTAGCTTGAGAATTGATACCACCGCAACATTAACCATACAACCCGGCTGCAAAATTTACGCTCATACAAATGCGCCGGTAATTGTTGATGGAAGTTTAATTGTTAATGGCACAAAAGCAGCTAACGTCACTTTTACCGGTGACAGGCTGGATGATAATTATAAAGATTTACCAGCAAGCTGGCCCGGCATTTATTTTAGAGGTGCCAGTAAAAATAATGTGCTCACTTATGCCATTGTAAAAAATGCCAACCAGGCTATCGTTTCTGAAAAGCCTTCTGTAAATGCAAATCCAAAAGTAATATTACATCAATGCATTGTTGATAATGCTTTTGACATCGGCATATATTGTGTAAATAGCAGCTTGCAGGCAGATAATAGTTTAATAAGCAACTGCGGCAGTAATATTATTTTGAGTTATGGCGGCACTTATAATTTTACGCATTGCACGGTAGTGGCATATTCTAACAATTATCTTACGCACAAAAACCCTGTACTTAATGTAAATAATTTTTTAGAGCAGGCCGGCACAGCGGTTACGGCTGATTTAAATGCAGTTTTCCGCAATAGTATTTTTTGGGGCGATGGCGGCATTGTAAACGATGAAGTTGTGGTTAACAAACAAGGTGCAACTGCCTTTAGTGTTTTGTTTGAAAAGAATATTTACCGCAACACAAACAGCCCCGCCAACAGTACTCTGAACGGGAATTTTATTAACACGGACCCATCATTTGATAGCATTGATGTAAGCAAGCGAATATTTGATTTCCGAATTACAAAAAATGCTTTTGCACCGGGTATAAACGCTGGCGTGGCAACTGGCTTTTTAAAAGACCTTTTAGATGCGAACCGAAATGTTGGTCTGCCGGATTTAGGCTGCTATGAAAAGCAGTAGAAGCCAAGCCCCCTCAATCCCCCAAGGGGGAAGAAATTTCGAAGGGGCAATTTTTAGTATACTTTAAACAATTCAACATAAAAACTGTTACAACAATTTAAACGAACCATTTCATGATAAAATTATTAGCCATCAGCGCAGCCTTACTTTCTTGCAACTTGCAAACAACCGAAACCAAAATGACAAACAGCACAAATTCAGAGGCAGTGGTTGCCGCAAAATCAATCTACGATTTTAAAGTAGAAGGACTTGAAGGTGGCACAATTGACTTTTCATCTTTTAAAGGCAAAAAAATATTAATAGTTAATACGGCTAGTAAATGCGGTTTTACAAAGCAATACGAAGGTCTGGAAAAACTATACGAAACTTACAAAGACAAACTGGTTATTGTTGGTTTTCCTGCAAACAATTTTGGCGGACAAGAGCCCGGCACCAATGCGGAGATAAAAGAATTTTGTCAAAAGAACTATGGTGTTAGTTTTCCCATGGCATCAAAAGTTTCTGTAAAAGGTTCGGACATGGCTCCTATTTATCAATGGCTTTGCAGCAAAAGCCAAAATGGTGTTTTAGATGCAGAAATTAGCTGGAATTTTGGTAAGTTTTTGCTGGATGAAAAAGGAAATATTTTAAACTATTTTCCAAGCAATGTTACACCGATGAGTGAGGAGATTACTAGTAAATTGTAATAGCCTCACCCCAACCCCTCTCCAAAGGAGAGGGGACTCGTAGTTGGCGCATTATTGATGCGCCATTTTTCATGAGTAATTATTTTTCTTAACTTTTATCTCCGCACAAATCTTCCGCTTTTCCTCTCCTCTTGGGGAGATAGCGTGAGGCTTTGTATATTTGCACTCATGCAATTCCATTCCATAACCGGACAAAAAGAAACAAAAGAGCAACTTGTGCAAATGGTGCAGCACAACCGGTTGAGCCATGCTTTGTTGTTTTTAGGCAAAGAAGGCGGAGGTGCTTTGCAACTGGCTATGGCGTTTGCACAGTATATTGTTTGCGAAAAAGCCTCCCCTAACCCCTCCAAAGGAGGGGGAAAGGAAGCAAGCATTTCACTATTCGGAGAAGAGCCTGAACCAGAAGTTTCAAGCCCCCCTTTAGGGGATGGGGGCGCCCCCGATTCCTGCGGCCATTGCTCCGCCTGCACAAAAGCAACCGACCTTATTCATCCCGATATACATTTTTCCTATCCCGTTATTTCAAGAAAATCGGGTGATAAACCTATTAGTACAGACTTTATAAAAGAGTGGCGGGAGTTTGTTGTAGAGAATCCTTATGGCAATGTGTACGATTGGCTGCAATTTATTGGTGCAGAAAATAAGCAAGGTAATATTACAGCACATGAGTGTACAGATATTATCCGCAAACTAAACCTCAAAAGTTTTGAAAGCGAATACAAAATCCTCATTATGTGGATGCCCGAATTTTTGGGTAAAGAAGGAAACAAATTATTAAAGCTTATAGAAGAGCCGCCGCCAAATACGCTCTTCATCCTTGTTGCAGAAAACGAAGATTTAATTCTGCCTACCATTTTATCACGCACACAATTAGTAAAAATTCCTCTGTTAACTAATCTGGAAGTTGAAGCGTCACTAGAACTTAACGCCGGCGTTGCCATGCAAAAAGCCCAGCAGGTTGCCGCACGTGCCGAAGGAAATTACCGGGAAGCCTTGCAACTTTTGCAACATGCCGACGATGATTGGGATGCCATGCTTAGGGAATGGCTCAATTCAATTTTGCGTACCGGCCCGGTAGCGCAGGTAAAATGGATTGACGAAACGGCAAAACTTGGGCGGGAAAAACAAAAGCAGTTTCTTAAATACTTCATACACCTTTTAGAGCAAGCCATCAGACTTAGGGTAATTGACCTAACAAACAATCCACAGGACCCTGCGGGC
>JBBQPX010000182.1:0-6205 GCA_038216775.1 Chitinophagales bacterium | reverse complement strand
GCACAACTAAATGTGTTTTATTTTCCTGGTAAGGAAGATGATATACAAAACTTGTATCGTCTTTAATAATTCCTTTTTGTAACAATTTCAATTTGTGCCGCATAGGATTATTACTTACGGAGCAGCTGCTTATTGCTATCGCTAAATAAATAAAATTGATGTAAAGTATTACCGTTATTTTCATTTGAATATGTATAACAAAGATATTGACAGCAGCGTTAAAGTTAGGGCTATTGATTTGGGAATGTTTTAACGGTAAAATTTGTTTTACGTTTACCTCTACCCCAAATATGGGATGTGAATGTTAATTTGTTTATAATATTTTTGTAGCTATGGCAATAAAAGTGTTGATATATGAGGATAACCAGGACTTAAGAAAGAGTATCCAAACATTGCTATTGTGGAACGATAGCTTTGACGTTGTAGCAGCAATGCCCGATGCCACATCAGCATCCGAAGATATTGCTGTATTGAAACCTGATGTGGTATTAATGGATATTGACATGCCGGGTTGTACCGGCGTAGAAGCTGTTGGCGAAATAAGAAAAACATACATCGACCTGCCTATAATTATGTTTACTGTATTTGATGATGATGATAATATTTTTAACGCCATTTGCGCTGGTGCAAACGGTTATATTTTAAAGAAAAATATTGAACAATTGCCTGCTGCTATAAAAGATGTAATGGATGGCGGAGCGCCAATGACAAGCAGTGTGGCGAAAAAAGTACTGCGATTTGTACCTCAAAGTAAAACAATAAAAAAGCCAGCACTAGAAATACTCTCTAGCCGTGAAAATGAAATACTACAGTACGTAGCCCAAGGCTACAGTTATAAAATGGTTGCAGCAGAAACTGATATAGCTTTAGAAACGGTACGTAGCCATATCAAAAATATTTATAAAAAACTACAGGTTAACAGCGCTACCGAAGCCGTATATAAGTTTAACCAAACAAAATAAGGCAGCCCTTTTTTCAAGCTGAATACAAACCCCATAATGATTTTAAATTAGCCACCCCCTTATTATGGGATTGTTGCACACCAAAATATTTTTCAATTTTGTATAAATAAAAAAGTGTACGAAAAATGAAAAAATTATTATCAATCTGGTTGCTCCTCAACTTTACCTTATTTGTTGCCCATGCGCAGCAAGCAGGTTCTTTAGAAGAGTCTAACGCTGAAAATGAAACTCTATTTGAACGTGGTAGCCGTATCATTTTTGAAGATGATTTTGCAAAAGATGCTATTGGCGATTTTCCTGCAAAATGGAATACCAGTAAGAGCGGTGAGGTAAAAAAATTAAAAGGATTTACTAATAATTTTTTAAAAATAAGTGATGGCGCTGTAGTAGATGTGCAACTCGTTAAACCCTTACCTGTAAATTTTACAGCAGAATTTGATTTAATTGTACCTGGAGATATTCCTATGAGAATGGCAAGCTTTGGTTTTGGCAGTAAGCCGTTAAAAATTGATTGGATGCTTGCGCCTAAGGAAGCCGTGGTATTCTCCCTTCACACCAACCAAAAACATTATAGCGAAGGTTTAAAATTTGGCACACAAAAATTTAGTAGCAGCAATTTTAAATTGAAGCAACTTGATTATACTACTCCGGTAAACAAAATAATAAAAATTGCTATTGCCGTAAACGACAAAAGAATACGATTGTATGTAGATGGTATTAAAATGGTAGATATGCCTGCCTCATTTGATGCAAGTTTTAGAAAGAGTTTTTTCTTTAATGCCACCACACATGGAGCTGCTGAAAGCAAATTGAACTATTTCTACATCAGCAATATTGTGCTTGCCGAAGCCAGTAAAGACAGGCGTAGCCAGGTTTTAAAAGATTTAATGGAAAAGGGCAGTTTTAGTACCAACGCTATTTTATTTGCAACAAACAGCGATAAAATACAAGCTGGTAGTAACGAGATAATTAATCAAATAGCGGAAGCCTTAAAAGAATCGAAAGAGTTAAAGCTGCAAATTATTGGCCATACTGATAACGAAGGCGACGATGCTAAAAATTTAACATTGAGTAAAAAAAGAGCTGCTGCAGTAAAAGCAAAATTGCTAAGCATGGGTATTGCTACCAATCGTTTAACAACCGATGGCAAAGGCGAAAGCGTGCCTATTGCTGATAATAATACCACCGAAGGGAAAGCACAGAACAGGAGAGTAGAATTTAAAAAAATTAATTAACAGATGATCTGTTTTACTAACAAAAAATTAAACTTTTAACCCAAAAAAATAACAATCATGAAAAAAGCAATTCTTTTTATTGCAGTAATATTTACAATAACACAATTATTTGCCCAGGCCCCGGCTGTATTACCTACGGGCAATGTGGATGGATTGCGCCCTATGCAACCAATAAAAGCAATAAAACCATTTGCCGATATTAAACCAACAAAACCCAACATCGCTACCAACGCTAAACCTACCGAGTGTGACCAGACATTGCCTAACGCCAAAAGATTTAAAAGCCTTGCATTAAATACACACAATGGAGGTGTATGGTTTATTGGCGAAGATGAAAGATTGTATGGTGTTGGGAATCACTATCAGAATTGCGGGTTAGTAGGTATTAGAGCCAATAGTAAAGTAGAAAATTTAACCGCATTGGATGGCGCTGTAGCGGTTCATAGTAAAGATGGATTAGGCCCAATGTTTGGCGGTAACCCTGACCCGGAACATGTTAGGCCATTTAGTGGCGATTTAGGATGGGCTACTTTTCCAGCAACCGCTACATACGTTTACCGGGATAATGAAAACCCAAATAATTGCAATGGTATCAACGATTGGAATTGGTATTTAAATGAAAAGGGCTATATCCGATCAGCTAATCCCAATACGTTAGCAGGTAATATTCCTCCAGAAAAATCTGCAAAAATGTTTACGGTTTATAACAGAAGATTTTTCATGATAGATCAATTACAGGATTTATACATGTGGAAGCCAGGTTTTTCAGCATGGAGAAAAATGGGAGATATAAAAGCACTGTTTCTTACCACTGATATAGGATTGAGCACACCACTATGGTATGTAGGTACAGATAATCAGGTGTATATGTTATCTACAGAAGAACCGGTTGCGTCTTCAATGAATGCGAAGGCAAAGTCAATAGCCGTATTTGGCAGCCAATTATATTACATAGGTATGGATGGATATTTTTACGTTCGATTAAAAAATAAAGATTTTAGAATTGATCTGTGATCTTAACCCGTTTAAATATTATTGAAAACGATAGTTACTTATCAAACTATTATGAAAATAGTAAAATATCTGGTAATAATCTTGAGCTTGGTAAGCTGCGCTGTATTGCCAAAAGGCATTAGTTATTTCGGCGAAGAAAGAGTATTTGGAAAATCATTTAATAAAACTTTTAAAACGGAACGCAGAGATGCTGAAAATTGGGAACCAGGCTGGGAGTTAGGTATTGCTGTGAAAGCGCAAAAAGATGGACGCATTAAAGGTATTCGTATTAAAAACCCAACCGCAGGTTATGTAAGGTTATCTGTTTGGGATGCAGATACCAGGCAGTTGGTACAAACAATGAATGTAAACATCAGCGATACAGTAAATTATAATTTAAATGTTTGTGAAATACCGATCATCGCTAACAAAACTTATTGCATCAGCATTAACGTACGCAAATACTATTACTACAAGTTACCTTTTAATCCGCTGCCTTTAAATTCATCCTACATAAGCCTGCTGTACAGCGTTTACGAAGAAGGCCCTTATCAACGCTTTCCTCAAAACAATGTTCCTTCAGTTTATCATGGGTTAATTGATTTGGATGTAGATTTTAAGATTGATTGATTTAAAAAAATCGGTTGTCATCTTCTGGAGTTTATTTTTTAGTTAACCAATAATAATATTACCCACTTAAAAAACAACAATGAAAAAATTTCTTATAATTCTAATTGCATTTATTTCAGTACAAAACATAGCAAATGCACAATCCAAAAAAGCAAGGCAGGGGTACACACCCGGGCTAAACCCCGCTATTAATAACTGTAATTGCAACAACCTAAAAGTTAACAGCAATGTGTGGATAGAGGGTAGCAATACTACAAACTTTACCAACTATATTCTGGAGGTACAAATATCTCCCGTAAGTGCTGGTACAGTAACCGGTGCAGCTGCTTGCACACCTGTATTAGATAGCCTTTATTTTTTTACTGTAGCCAGAGGGTTAGCAGCCGATAGGTATAATGCCGTTACAGAGTTTGTAAAAACGGTTGACAAAATATCTACCGATAATAAATGGCGAACGATTCGCTACCGTATCCCAAAATCGGTTTTTAACAGACCCCTAGTATTAAATCAACCCCTTAGTATGTTTTATGTAATCAGATATGGAAATACAAAATGCAAGCCGTCAGTGAACTTAAAAATTACCGATGAGCTTTTATAAAATTTTTCTAACGGTAATAGGCTTTATGAATTGGCTTTTTTAAATGTAACTCTATTCAGAAAGATAGTTTAAAGTGGTATAGAAAACTTTAGTGAAGTGCCTTTATTTTCAATCGAATTAATTTCAAAACTGCCATTTAATTTAAGCATTCTTTTTTCCATATTCCGCAAGCCATTTCTATAACGGGTTTTTAATTTTTCGGCCTTAATGCCAATACCATTATCTGTAATTATCATTTCTAAAAATGCCTTGTTATCCGAAAGTATAATATCCACCTTGGAAGCCTCTGCATATTTAACAACATTATTTATACTTTCTTTAAATACAAGCAACAGATTTGTTCGCTGCAAATTATTAAGGCTTAAGTTTTTAATACCCGGTTGAATGTTTATGTGGTATAAAATATCGCAGGGCTCTAAGGTTTGTTGCAAAAATTCATGAAGCCGGATAGCAAAATCTTCCATTGTATTTAAATCCGATCTAAAACCCCAAACAATATCACTAATGCTTTGCATTACTTTACCCACCTGGCTTTCTAGCTGGGTTGCATAGTTGCTGAATTCCGCACTGGCAAAGCCTATCTTATTTTTAATTATTTTGCTTAAAATATGAATGCTGGTTAAGGTGCTTCCAACTTCGTCATGCAAGTCTGCACTAAGGCGCACATGTTCTTCAAAAAGTAATCTTTTTTTCTCTTGCTCCGCAATTAATAAGGCTCTTTCATTTTTAGAATGCATATCCTGTATGGCGTAATTAAATAACAGTATCTCGGCCACAGCGCCTAAAACAGCCGTTAGGTCAGTATCAAAACGGGTATTAGTATAGTTGTTGGTAATAGTTGCTAAAATGCTTAAAATAAATCCAATGAGTAAAAGCAAACTACCCAATAAAATGTAAAAGTAGTTTTCAAATTTTTCTTTCCACATAAGAAACAAAGGATAGCTGGCCATCAGCAGTGTTAAAAACAAAACAGTTAGCCTAAAGTAAAACGGCCTATCGGGCCATATTAGCTCAATAAAAAATTGAATGATACAAAAAAACAGGTTGCCAAAAATTAGTAAATTTAATTTTTTATAAACAGCCTTATTTAAATTTAACGAAGAAAAGTATTGTTTATAAAACAACATGTAAGTAGCATTAATAAGAAAATTTATTGGCAAGCCAACAAAAGCTACTAAGTATTTATTTTGAATATGTAATGATTGCGACCACGCAGAGGGCTGAATGTTTTGAGAAAAATTAAAAAGTATTACAAACAAGTAAAGGCTGTAAAACAAATAAAGCTTCTTTTTAGTAATAGTGAACTGTAACAAACTAAGTAACGTTTGAAACAGCAGGATACTTAGCGAAAAAAAAACGACACTTTGTAAAAAATAATTATTCAATTTGCTAAAGTGATGATGCGTTAAAAGAGGCTATTCGTAAATAATCACCCTATTTGGGGATTATTTATTTAACTAAAATAAATCATTTTTGAGGAAGTAATTACTAATAAAAATTTTACCGATGAATAAAAAATTGTTATTGCTGCTATTAATCTGTTTTATTAAAGCTTTGTCCTTTGCGCAAATTAAGCCCATAGTAAAATATAAAAAAGAAGATGACAAATTAATTACCAAACCCGATATTTCGAAACTCTTAAATTATAACTGGAATTTTGAAAAGGCTAATCTTACAGGATGGACTGCCGAGGGTAATGCTTTTGCTAATCAGCCCACCTTTGGTAAAATCAGTATTTCGAGATACGAAAATAAACCAACTTGTTGGGATAGGAGTGCCACTATACC
>JBBQPX010000181.1:0-6228 GCA_038216775.1 Chitinophagales bacterium | reverse complement strand
TACCCGCCATTTTAATTAGGAAAATGCAGCTTGTCACATTAGTTTTAGGAACCACTTCAGTAATATGCAACGGATTATTTTTTTTGTATGCCTTTTTATATGCTTTTATGGCAATTTATTTGCCCAAGATACCATTGTACTAAACGGGCAACCAACATGGAAAACAGGATTCGATATAGCAGACCAATGTTTGTTTTATGGTGATGGTGCAGACCGGCCATTGGATTTTGAAACGATTAAAAAAGAATCGTTTATTCCATTTACAAAAGATTTTAGAAAACAAAAAAATACCAACAGGCCACTGGTAGTTCAATGGCTTACTTTTGTAATACATAATACTTCTGCAACTGACACGGTGAAACTGCATCTTTTTTTAGCACCGCATGTGTTTACACGGATATACAAGGAAGACCGGTTGCTATCGTTGGGCGGCGTTTATGATACCAGCAGCGAAGTTTTTGATTTTGAGGTTTCGTCGTTAACAGTTGCGCCGCTTTCCGCTGTGCGGTTTTGGGCACGTACAGAAGACCGCCAAAACCAGCTAGTATCATCCCGAATTGGACTGCAAACACCTTACGTTTCAATGGTTGAAAAAGTAAAGGCAAACTATTGGAATAGGTATATTTTTCTGTTTTTGGCTCTTATGGCTGGCTGCCTGTTTTTTATAACTGTGTATGCCATTTACCAGTATTATTTGTACAGGCTTCATGCATTTGTTTGGTACATCGCATATACCGCAGCATCCTTTTTAACCGCATTATTTTGGATAGATATAAGGCTGCATGTAGGTATGTTTTCTGCTCTTTTTCACGATCTCATGTTATCCATCTTTATTTATTTAGTGCCTGTGTTGTACACTTTTTTTATAGGTAGTATGTTGCAATTGCCGCTTTATTTTAAAAAATGGTGGAGTGTGGTGAAACTGCTTACAGCCGTTCTCATTTTTCAGATGCTGGTGCAGTTTATTACGGTACGTACAGGTTGGTTTATGTTCAACTATAATCATTATGGTTATTTTTTATCCATTATACCCATGGTTTTACTACATATCATTTTATTGATATTAACGGCAGTAAGCAAAGACAAAGTGAATGGGTTTTTATTTGCCGGCCTGTTAAGTCTGTTGCTATTATGGTGCTTACCATTGACCAATGTTTTTTCCCTAATCCCATCAAAAAGCCACGAGTTGAGGTATATATTGATTTTTGCGCCGGCATTTTTATTACTGGGCTTAACTGTTGAAGCCATTTGCTTTTCGTTTGCCCTTTCGTACCGCAGTAAATTGGTATTGATTGAAAAAAATAAATTGCAGGAAAATTACACAAAGGATTTAGCAGAAACATTGGCCATAAGAACCAAAGAATTGGAAGAGCAACGCAATATCAGAGAAGAGCAAAAAATAAAGCAAATAGAAACAGAGTTCGAAAAAAGAATTGCTGAAACTGAAATGACGGCGCTTAGGGCACAAATGAATCCGCATTTTATTTTTAATTGCCTTAATTCCATCAAACTCTATACGCTTGAAAATGATTCGCAAACGGCATCAGAATATTTAACTATTTTTTCCCAGCTAATCAGGTTGGTGTTAGAAAACTCCCGTTCAGAAAAAGTAACACTGCAAAAAGAATTGGAAACGCTGCGCCTGTATATTGAATTGGAAGCTATGCGTTTTAAAAACAAGGTAAAATACCAGATAAATATCGCAAAAGAAATTGACCAGGAATACATTGAAATTCCGCCTTTATTGTTGCAACCTTTTGTAGAAAATGCAATATGGCATGGCTTAATGCACAAAAAAGAAGGCGGCAATATTATTGTTGATGTCTCGCAACCTGCAGAACATTATTTGTTGGTGGAAATAACCGATGATGGTATTGGCCGGGAATTGGCTGCCGAATACAACAGCAAATCTGCCACCAGGCAAAAATCGCATGGTCTTAAAATGACCTCCGAACGTATCTACATCATCAATCAATTAAGTCAGATAGATGCAGATGTACAGATTGTTGATTTAAAAGATGGGATGAATAATGCCACTGGAACAAAAGTGATTATCAAAATACCGGTTTAAAACATGCTTAAAGCAATTATAATAGACGACGAACCCGATTGTGTGAAATTATTATCGTTACAATTAAAAATGTATTGCCCACAGGTACAGGTTGTAGGCGAATGTACAGATAGTAATGAAGGGCTTGCACAAATAATGGCTTTGCAACCAGATGTTGTTTTTCTGGATATTGAAATGCCTTTTATGAACGGCTTTCAACTGTTGGAAAAAATTACAACCATAAATTTTAGCTTAATTTTTGTAACCGCTTACGATAAATTTGCAGTGAAGGCTTTTCGCTTTAGTGCACTGGATTATTTATTAAAACCCATTGACGGAAAAGACCTGAAAGCCGCCGTGGAGAAAGCAGAGCAACGCCATTGGCCGCAAACCCAGCAGCTTACTTTATTAAAGCAACAACTGCATGGCGAAGGAAAAATACTGCCCGATAAAATTGCATTGCCTTATCAAAATGGGGTAACGTTTGCCGAAATAAAAAATGTAATCTATTGCGAATCGGACAACAACTACACCCGCATTTTTACTATTGATGATAAACAATATATGGTTGCAAAAACCCTGGGCGATATTCAGGAAGTATTGGAAGAAAGGAATTTTTTACGCATACACCGTCAATACCTTATAAACTTGGATCACATAAAAAAATATGTACGTGGCGAAGGCAATTATGTAATTATGAGTAACAACCAAAGCATACCCGTTGCCCGTAACCAAAAAGAAAGGTTGATAGAAAAATTTGGCTGGTTGTAAATGAGTGTTTTTAAGATTTTTTTCATCAGACAGTTAATCATGTCCATCCTATATTTACTGATAGGTACTTACTTTTAATTCTATGCAGACTTTAACCTGTTATTTTTTTCTAAAAAACTTGCTTTACAACATCGGCAACCATATTCGGCCTTCCTAATGTATAGTAATGCAGCGCAGGCACTCCAAACTTTTTTAATTCCTGCGATTGATGCAGCATCCACTCGGCTCCAACCTGCTCAACTTCAATATCTGTTTTACATTTAATTATTTCTTTGCTTAACGCAGATGGTAAATCAATATGAAATATTTTAGGCAATACGGTTAATTGCTTTTTTGTATAAATGGGTTTAAGCCCGGGAATGATCGGCACATTAATTCCATTATCCCGGCATGCCTTTACAAATGCATAGAATTTTTCATTATCAAAAAACATTTGCGTTACAATGTAGTCTGCACCCATATCTACCTTCATTTTCAGGTAATGCATGTCGCTGTCCATATTGGGTGCCTCAAAATGCTTTTCGGGGTATCCGGCTATACCGATACAGAATTTTGTCTGGCTGGTATTTTTTAAATCATCTTCCAGATATTTTCCGGCGTTAAGGTCTAAAACCTGTTGTAATAAATCGCTGGCATATTCATGCCCACCCGGTTCTGGTAAAAAAGCTGTTTCATTTTTTGCTGCATCACCACGTAAAACAAGCACATTATCTATGCCCAGGTAATTCAGATTTATAAGTGCATCTTCAGTTTCGTTAACACCAAAGCCACCACATATTAAATGGGGAACTGTATCTACGCTGTATTTATTCATAATAGCAGCACAAATACTTTCGGTGCCGGGGCGCTTACGAATCACCACTTTTTCAAAAGTGCCGATAGGTGTTTTTTTAAACACGTGTTCGCTTCTATGATAGGTTACGTTAATAAAAGCCGGTTTAAACTCCATTAATGGATCCAGATGTTGATATAAAGATTGAATGCCCTTTCCTTTTAAAGGTGGCAAAATTTCAAATGATACCAGCGTTTCTTTTGCCTGATTAATATGCTCTATTACTTTCATAATTTTTTTAAATATGTGCAAAGGTAAATGCAAATGGCAAAAAAAATCCTTGAACGTATATGCACAAGGATTATGAGGAAATTACGTTGTCTTAAAATCTATACCCAATACATATTCCAGACCTTAAACCTGCCCATGGCCCTTTAAAATCAATTGTGGCACCAGTTCCATTTACGTTGTAGGTAAAATTTGTTAAGGGAATGTCCAGGCCGGCCAGCTCATCCCTAAGGTCTTGTTGCTCCATAGCGTTCATTACTTTACTGCCAGTTAATTGTCCTTTGGAGCTGCCGTAGTTAGGTCCTAATATCCACCAGTCTAAATAAATTTTTCTACTTAGTTTAAATTGGGCCCCCAGCATTAACCCTCCGGTTAATGCGGTAACATGTCCCGACATGGGAATTGTTTGGGTTTGATTAGCATTGTCGGTGTAGTTAATAGGTACAGATGCCGTATAATTAGCAATACCTGCAAAAAGCCCCACATAAAAACCACGAAAAGCTCCTTTTTTGCCCAAATAATATCTCACTTCGGGCATAAAAGCAACATTACCCACAGAAAGTCCGTCTATCTGCATTTTTGTATCGGGGTCATCTGTCAGGTTTTTAAAGGTATTTTTTAAAGGAATACTGCCTTTGGGCATAAATCTAAAAGTGCCGGCCACGGTAACTTTTCTTGCAACGGCACGCTCATATTGAACGCTGAAGTTTTTTAACGCCAATGCTGGCAGGTTAATTTTAGCCATGCTTCTGGCGATTTTAACTTCATCGTCGTCTTTTTGCGCCATCAAGGAGGTTGTACTACATGTTATAAACAGCAATAAACACAGTGTTTTTTTTGACATAGTTGTTAGTTTAGTTTGGTAATTATTTAATATAATTTGTTTACAAATGTATCCGGGTTAATCTAAGCGTTATAGCGTGTTTCCACCGTTTTGTTTACATGTAATAACCCTTTTTTCGATTAGCTTCAGTATATTAAAAAGGTATTTTGCTACACAAAAGCATAAACTGTTAAGAATTAAACTTATGTAACAGCAATTGTTTCATTCACCTTATTTTTGTTAAAATAACTTAAGTTGAATTTAACCATACAAACAAATAACCTTGTAAAAGTTTACGGCAGCCGCACGGTTGTTAACAAAGTTTCTTTTAATGTAAAGCAAGGTGAAATTGTGGGTTTATTAGGGCCTAATGGTGCTGGAAAAACCACGTCATTTTACCAGGTTGTTGGTTTGGTGAAGCCAGATGAGGGAACGGTTTTTTTAAACGACATCGATATAACTAAACTACCCATGTACAAACGTGCAAAAATGGGTATTGGATACTTGCCACAGGAGGCAAGCGTTTTTCGTAAGTTAAGTGTAGAAGATAATATACTTGCTGTGTTGGAGATGACTAAACTTACCAAGCAAGAGCAAAAAAATAAGCTGGAAACGCTGCTTGATGAATTTAATCTGCAAAAGGTTCGCAAAAATAATGGAGATACTTTAAGCGGTGGCGAAAGGCGTCGTACAGAAATTGCACGTGCCTTAGCTGTTGATCCAAAATTTATTTTGTTAGATGAGCCGTTTGCAGGCGTTGACCCTATTGCGGTAGAAGATATACAAGCCATTGTTGCTAAATTAAAATTTAGAAATATCGGCATACTTATTACCGATCATAATGTAAATGAAACGCTCTCTATTTGCGACCGTGCTTACTTGTTGATTGACGGAAAGATATTTACAGAAGGTACTGCAGAAGAACTTGCAGGTGATGAACAGGTTCGCCGCTTATATCTTGGTAAAAACTTCGAATTAAAGCGTAAGGATTATTTGCATGATGAAGCTGCGGTTTCAACTTCCCCTGCACTTAAAAATATTATCAGGTCGCTCGAAAGCAATATCGCTTCTATTGAAGATATTATCAGTGAGGAAAAAGCGCATAGTCGTTCTGTGGGATATCAACAGAAAAAAATTACTGAATATGAAAGTTTTCAATCAATGCAATCATCTTTTGTTGAAAATTTTGATTTTTTAAATGATTTTACAGAGAAAAACAATCTGCCAGAAGTAAGAGAAAAAATTGACTCTTTAAAGAATTTTGACGGTACTCTTGATAATTTTAAATCAGACCTTAGCACAATTGTTTTTTATTTAAAGGCATTTCAAAACAATTAGCACTTCTTTTTAACCTTCATATTTGCTCAACTTTTCTTCGTTCCGTTTCATTTGTGTATTTTGCCGTAAATGAAATTTCTTTCTCCCGCCATATCTAAATTAGCCCGTATGCGTTTATGGCGCATCGAAAACTGGAGTAATCATCCGGTTGCTGCGCAGCGTGAGGTTTTACAGGATTTGGTTACC
>JBBQPX010000180.1:0-6229 GCA_038216775.1 Chitinophagales bacterium | reverse complement strand
GCCCGGGATCATTGTTTGGTAAAAAACTATAATCAAATCCATAGGCAAGCCAGAACTCTTTACCCCGGTTAGATTTCTCCTGTGCATTTGCACTTACCGATAAAAGCGATATACTTATGAAAAGCAGCCAGTTTTGAAATGATTTATTTTTCATCATGCACAAAATTGAAAAAAAATAAGTAAAGCCCAATAGAATTAATTCTACAAACAAAACAAAAATTACTGCTAAAATTTGTACAACGTTCTACATACAAACTAAATGCATACAATTATGAGCAAGCACAGTTTATGGAAATATCAGAATTTTCTGCTTTTGATATTTTTCACTATTATTTCAATGGTTGGCTATAGCCAAAACCAGTACAACACTACCAGTTGGAAATTCAGTAACCCAACACCGTTTGGATTTACCATATCGGACGTTAGTTATTTTGATAATAACAATGCCATTGCTGTAGGCAGCGATGGCGGTATAGCCAGAACTAAAGACGGCGGTACCACCTGGACCTATGGTGTGTTTACATATACAGGCCCTACGGGTCTTGTTCAGAAAGCAACTTTTAATGACGTACATTTTATAAGCGCTAATATTGCTTATGCCGTAGGTAATAGTGGTGCTATGGCAAAAACAACAGATGGTGGCGCAACCTGGACTTCTGTACAAACACCGCTTTTTGCAAATAATAAAATCATTTATACCTGTTGGTTTTTAAATGCCAACAAAGGTTATATTGGTGGAGAGGTTAATAACTCCGCCGACTCAATTCCGAAATTATATGTTACTTTAAATGGCGGCGCTACATGGGATTCTATTGCTCCTCCACCTGTTAACGGGGTTTCCCGAGTTGGTTATATTAATAACCCAAACATACCCTCTGTATTGTTTCCTGTAGATGCAAAACTGAAAACCATCCAACGTATTGAATTTATCAATGACTCTACCGGATATATTTGCGGTTCAAATTCTTATGGTACCAGCATATTCCCAAATGTTAGCCAAAGGGCTACCAGTGCTACAGTCTGTGCGCCACTTGCTACATTCCTTACATCAGGGTCAATGGCGGCAAGTTTGTTGTGGAAATTTAAAAGCGGTGTGCTAACCGACTATTCAATAAGTAAAGAAAGGCTGGGATATACAGGAGTAAATACCGCTACAATCAATTGCACTACTACCTATGGGAACATAACACCCATAACACAAACTTACAGGGCTATGAGTATTGTTAACGATTCTACGGTTGTTATGATGTCGTTCAATAACAATACAGTTGTAAAAGTAAACACCGGTAAAAATGATAGTACACTAAATATAAATGCACCCGGTATTTATGAAAAAGGAAAATACGAGGTTTTAAATTTTCCTTTTCCGCCAAATGGTGGCACTCCAATACCGGCAGTACAGGTGCTACTCGCCAGCAACCCGCTTGTAATAAGAAAAGCTGCCAATGGAAAATTATATACCGGAACAGCGAGCAGTTCCTTTGCCGGAACTCCGGGTGCTTTATGGACATCAGTTGATACCGGAAGAAACTGGAAGCCGGAATTACCTTACCCTAACACGCCGTTCTTTACGCTATTAGCGCCGGGCTCACAAGCTATAGATTTTGCTCCAAATGGCAGACTGCTTGTAATGAATAATAATGGTGCTTTTACTGATTCTGTTCCAGGTTCGGTATGGAAGAGTAATTATAACAGTGTTCCTATTTCTGCCGGATATAATAATATTGACTTTGCCGATTGTAATAATGGAATAGCAGCAGGAGGAGCCAGTATAACCGTAACGACTGATGGAGGAAAGACATGGATAGATAAATACAGAGCTGATTTTGCAAGTTCTTTTTACAGCATTAATGGTATGGTTTTTCCAACCCTTACCAAAGCATATTTTGCAGTAAGCAACGGAACTGTTTATGGTTCACCCGATCAGGGAACAACTTTGGATCCCATTTTTGCAAATTTCAATTATCAAATGTTTGATGTGGCAGCACAGGGTAATAATATATGGGCAATTGGGTACGCTCAATCTTTACCTTCTGCATCAAGAACTTCAAGTGTGTTCAGGTCAACCGACGCTGATGTCAACTGGAGTACATATAGTGGATTTCCCGTAGGTACACTTGCACCAAACCTTAAAGAAATTGAATTTCCTACTGCAACCATTGGTTATGCGGCAGGTAACAGAGATACCATTTATAAAACAACGGATGGCGGTGTAAGCTGGAATAAATTACCATTGCCTTTCCCGGGTGTAACACCACAAATAACTTACACTGATATGTTTGCTTTAAATGCAAATACCGTTTTCCTTACAGGTAATGGTTTTCCGAGAAAAGTAGTGATAAAAACTACTGATGGAGGTAATACCTGGACAGACATTACAGGCAATATTCCGGCATTTGGCGCAGGAAATTTAAACAGCGTTCTTATGCATGATGCAAATAACGGCTATGTAGTATCACCTGGTGGGGTGTTGTTTAAAACGAATGATGGCGGAGCAAGCTGGACGATGGATCTTGCACCAACGGGTTGCTTATTTAACTCTATGGCTTTTGCACCAAGAGCTGTTCCTGCGGGTATTTCAATGGCCAACAGAAAACTTTTTGTATCTGGTGTTAATATTAATGGTGCTCCTATGATGGAATATGGTAACCCGGCTAATATTAATGTAAACTCTACAGAAGTAGTTACAGGCGGTTGTTTGGCTGGGGCTTCTGGCAGTATAGTAGTAAATGCCACGGGTGGTATTGCACCATATACGTACAGCATTAATGGTGGTACTTTTCAATCTTCAAACACGTTCAGCAACTTAACATCAGGCACAAAAACAATTATAATTAAAGATGCTTTTTGCGGAACGCTAACAAAAACAGTTGTAGTAAATGTGCTGCAAAGCCCTGCTGTTAGTGCAGGCCCCGATAAAACAATTGTTGATGGTGATGTGGTTACACTTGACGGAAGCGGAGCAAGTTTACCAGCTTCAATTGCATGGACACCAGCAAACAGTATCATCAGCGGTATAAATACCTATACAGCAACAGCGAAACCATCAACTACTACCACTTATAGAATAACGGTTGTTGCCGCAAACGGTTGCACATCTACCGATGATGCAGTTGTAACGGTAATACCATACTGCGTTAAAGTGATGAATGCTTTTACACCAAACGGAGATGGAATTAATGATAAATGGCTTGTTACTAACGGTGCTTCATGCAGCCAGCAGATTATTGTGAAAGTATTTAACAGGTATGGCGAATTGGTTTATGCCAACGATAATTACAACAACGATTGGGATGGAAGATACAAAGGCAAACCTATTGCTGATGGCACTTATTATTACTCTATTCAATTTAAATTGATTAACGGTAATTCAATTCCTTTAAAAGGTGATGTAACAATTTTAAGATAATTATTTTAATAAAGAAATTATGAAACATAAAATATTAACAGCCCTTTTTATCGGAATAGCTTCGGTGGCGGGCGCACAACAACAGCAAACATCTTCTATGTACGATTTACAGGGTGTAATACACAACCCCTCTATTGCAGGTACACAGGAAACTAATATAATCGGCGTAAGTTACCGCAGCCAATGGAGCGGTATTAGCGGTAGTCCTAAAACAGCAACTGTTTTCGGTTCGTTCGATTTGCAGAAAATGGGTGTAGGAATCGGCGGTTCTATCTTTCAGGATAAAACAGGACCAACATCAAGAACAGGTATTTCACTTTCGTTAGCCAAACATATAACCGGCAACAACGGAACATTTTCTATAGGTATTGAAAACAGGTTGCAACAATATGCTATTGATAAAAATAAGCTCATGGAATCCTTAGGTAACGATCCTGTTTTAGGAGCAAGCGATAACAGGTTTAAATACGATGCAGGTTTTGGTATTTCATACACATCTAAAAGATTTCAATTAGGCGCATCAGTATCGCAATTGGTTCAATCTAAATTAGATTTTTACAGTGGCAACTTAACAAGGGATGAAGAGGCAAGGTTGTACAGACATTATTATTTTAATGGGCTTTATAACTGGCAGGTAGATGAGGCAACTGTGATAACGCCAAATGCTTTATTCATCTATTTACCCAATGCACCTTTAACTTATCAGTTTGGTGTAAGGGTTGAGTTTAATAAATTATTTTGGTTTGGTGGCGGATACAGAGCTCACCAAAGCTATATGCTTTCTGCAGGCTTAAACCTCGGTAAAAAACTTACCATCGGTTATGCATATGACGATTATATTTCGCCAATCAGCAAATTTGATAATGGCGCAAATGCACACGAAGTAATGCTTAGGTTCAATATGAAAAAATAATTTTTCATGTGTTAGTTTTTAGCAGTGGCTTAGCAGAAGGCCGCTGCTTTTTTTATGCCTATAATTATTTTATTTTCAGAATTTATTGAAAATACTATATCTTTGCAAAGTAAATTAAACACAATGAAACTTATAATAATAGGCGGCGGTTTTGGAGGCTTAAGACTCGCCAGAAAACTTAGCAATAAACCTGGTTTTGAAATTACGTTAATTGATAAATTTAACTATCACCAGTTTCAACCCTTGTTTTATCAGGTGGCAACCTCTGGGTTGGATGCAAGTAATATATCCTTTCCGTTACGCAAGGTGTTTCAGCAAAGCAAAAACATTCATTTTAGAATGGCGACTGTTAAGCACATAAACACTACAGAGAAAAAAGTAATTACCGATATTGGCGAATTTGATTTTGATGCATTGGTAATTGCTACTGGAGCAGATACCAATTTCTTTGGGAATGAAAATGTGATGGCAAATGCTTTTCCCATGAAGAGTACAGTTGAGGCGCTGCAGATTCGCCACCGGCTATTACACAATTTTGAAGATGCACTTAGCGCTAAAACCCCGCTGGAACTGCAACGACTAATGAACATAGTAATTGTGGGTGCCGGCCCAACAGGAGTGGAGTTAAGCGGTGCTATCGCAGATATGAAGCGCTTTGTTTTACCAAAAGATTATCCGGAGCTTGACTTTTCACAAATGAATATTTATCTGCTGGAGGGTGGAGGCAAAACACTTGCCAACATGAGTGAAAAATCCAGCAGTCAATCTCAAAAATATTTGAACAACTTAGGTGTAACAACGTTAACCAATACGATACTAAAAGATTACGATGGTGAGACAGTTACCTTGCAAAATGGTGAAACAATCGAATCATCTATGGTGATTTGGGCAGCAGGTATTAAAGGCAATGTGCCTGACGGAATTGATAGGGATTTAGTGGCGAAAGGCAACCGGATAAAAGTGAACAGGCATTGTGAGGTGAATGGGTTACAAAATATTTACGCCATTGGCGATGTGGCTTATATGGAAGAACCTGCTTGGCCACACGGCCATCCGCAGGTGGCACCTGTTGCTATGCAAATGGCAGATACCGTAGCCAATAATTTAATAAGGCAGGAAATGAAAAGCAGCAAGGAACTATTTGAAGAATTTGTTTACAACGACAAGGGAAACATGGCCACAGTTGGAAGAAATCTGGCGGTGGTAGATATGCCTAAACCTAAATTGCATTTCGGCGGCTTCTTTGCCTGGATGATTTGGATGGGATTACACCTTATGTTGATTTTAGGAGTTAAAAACCGTTTTTTTGTTTTTAGCAACTGGTTGTATAATTACTTTACTTTCGACCAGAATCTCCGATTGATTTTTAAGGAATTCTACAGAGATCAGGATAAAAAATAGCTATGGCTTCTACATTTTTAACAGCACACTGGAAGAACCTGATTATGGCCAACTATATTGTTGACCCTAAAATTTTACTACCTTATCTTCCGCCCAAAACCGATCTGGATTTTTATAATGGCAAAACTTATGTGAGCCTTGTTGGCTTTATGTTTGCTGATACAAAAATACTGGGCATAAAAGTACCTTTTCACATAAATTTTGAAGAGGTAAACCTTCGGTTTTATGTGCGATATAATGATAATGCTGTTTGGAAACGCGGTACTGTTTTTATAAAAGAAATTGTGCCCAAGCCTGCCATAAGCTTTATCGCTAACTTAATTTACAATGAAAAATACGAAACGAAATTTATGCGTCATTATACCGTTGAAACCAATGAGCAATTATCATTGAGTTACCAATGGAAACATAAACGCCACTGGAATAAAATTGAAGCCATTACTGAAAATATTTCAGTTCCCATGATACCCGGTAGCGAAGAAGAATTTATTGCAGAGCATTATTGG
>JBBQPX010000179.1:0-6249 GCA_038216775.1 Chitinophagales bacterium | reverse complement strand
CGTTTTGTTTATAAAACAACTGATGCTGGTGCTAACTGGACGAAAGTTGTTTCTATAGGAGAAGGCAATTTAGGAGAAGTGCATTTTACAGATGTTAACCACGGCTGGGTTTGTGAGGATAAAGGAAGCGTTCTTACATTTAAATAATAGTATTGAAATTACTATCAAAAATAAGGCTGCTGATTTTGTTTTTTATGGCTGCATTAATTATAAGCGGCATAACAGCCATGCCTGCAGAAACGGAATTGCGTTGGCTGATGCAATACAAAAATATTTTGCCTGATTTTTTGGGTAACTGGCTACAGCTTTGTTATACGGCACTTGTAGATACGAATGCAAAATATCCTTTTCTCGCCTACGGCTACGATTGGCTTGCTTTTGCTCATATTGTAATCGCACTTTCTTTTATTGGCCTGTATAAAGATCCGGTTAGAAATATCTGGATTATTGACTGGCAGATAATTACCTGCATTTTAGTTGTACCGCTGGCATTCATTGCGGGTCCAATAAGGCAAATTCCAATCTTTCATATTGTAATAGATCGCTGCTTTGGTATCTTTGGTATAGTTCCATTAATCATTTGTAAAAGATGGATTAATAAACTGGCTGCTACATCATGACAAATTACTCTTACTTAGCATTAGGCGATAGCTACACAATTGGCGAACAGGTTGCATTTGCAGATAACTTTCCTAACCAAACAATACAGTTGCTGCGTAAAAACGGTTTAGCATTTTATGCACCCGAAATAATTGCCAAAACAGGTTGGACAACCGACGAATTAATTGATGCAATTGAAAATACTACTACGTTAGAAACTTACGATATTGTTTCACTACTCATTGGTGTAAATAACCAATACCGTGGGGGCTCCGCAGAGCAATATAAAATTGAGTTTGAGGATTTATTAATGCGTGCCATAAAATTTGCTGATAATAATGTTTCCCATGTTTTTGTGTTGAGCATTCCCGATTGGGGTGTAACGCCTTTTGCAAGTGATAGAGATAGCGGCCAGATTGCTACAGAGATTGATGCTTATAACCTAGTATGTGAAACAGCTGCGGCATTGCACAAAACTAATTTTATAAATATTACCACATCACAAAGAGCTGACGGAAATAGTTTGAATTTTTTAGCTCCTGATGGTTTGCATCCATCTGGAATGGAATATAAAAAATGGGCTGATAAACTTAGCGATGGTATTTTAAAACAGCTTTGAAATGAATACGATAGACTTTAAAGAAACGCAACGATTTAAAACAAGGTGGGCATGGGCAGGTGTTGTTGCCCTTAATATACTTTGTATTTATGCGATTACACAGCAAGTTATTTTAGGCATACCCTTTGGCCCAAAACCTGCGCCAGATTTAGCTTTAGTATTAATTGGTCTAATCCCGTTGTTGCTTCTTATTTTTTTGTTTTCTATAAAACTCAAGACGAGAATAAACGAAACAGGAATTTATTTTCGGTTTTATCCTTTTCAATTTAAAGAAACAGAAATTGAGTGGCACGAGCTTACAGATGCCTACATGAGAAACTATAATTCTTTATTTGAATATGGTGGTTGGGGTATAAGAAAAGGCACTGCAAAAACCGGTATGGCAATTAATACCTCTGCATCTTCAACGAGCGGGTTGCAACTGCAATTTAATAATGGTAAATTATTACTGATTGGCACAAAAAGAGTGGATGAAATTCAACAAATTCTTGATGTTATTATTACCTCCGGCAAAATAAACAGAAGGGTTTAATTTTTACGCAAGATAGCCCGCCATTTCTGTTTGATACTGCTGCGCAATGGCCCTAGCTTCGGTTGCAAAGTCTTCTTTGTCGCTGGCGTAGATGATGGCACGGCTTGCATTTACTAACAAACCGCAATCTTTGTTCATTCCATATTTACTTACATCGGCCAAACTTCCGCCTTGGAAACCAACGCCAGGAACTAGTAAAAAATGATTAGGAATTATTTTACGGATATCTTCAAAATCGCTAGCCTTTGTGGCTCCAACAACAAACATCAAGTTTTCGTCATTACCCCAACTGCTTACTTTTTTTAAAACAGTTTCGTATAGAAATTCTCCGTCGCCGCTGTTTGTTACCCCGCCAACAAATTTCAATTGCTCAAAATCCTTGCTGCCTGCATTGCTTGTTAAACCAAGTACAATAGCCCATTTGTTTTCGAATGTTAAAAACGGTTTTACACTGTCTTCTCCCATGTACGGCGCAACAGTAATTGCATCATAATTCAACGTCTCAAAAAAAGCTTTGGCGTATTGTGTAGATGTGTTTCCGATATCGCCACGTTTGGCATCGGCTATTATAAACTGAACTTTAGGAATGTAGTTGACAGTTTTTTCCATTGCCAGCCAACCTTTAACACCCATTGCCTCGTAAAAAGCCGTATTTATTTTGTATGCTACGCATAAATCCTGCGTAGCATCTATAATCTGTTTATTAAACTCAAACACAGCATCTGGGTGCGATTGAAGATGA
Organism: Chitinophagales bacterium; assembly: GCA_038216775.1. Classification (GTDB taxonomy): domain Bacteria; phylum Bacteroidota; class Bacteroidia; order Chitinophagales; family Chitinophagaceae; genus Ferruginibacter. Next base: position 3,756 of record JBBQPX010000179.1, on the reverse strand, counting down.
GCGGGTATTTTGCTGATGTCGGTATCAAGGCCAACACAGAGGTATGATTTTTTTAATTGAATCTGTTCGATGAGTTGCTTTCTTGTCATGCAGCAAAGTTAAATACAGAAATCGATTTTATAATTTTAATCTACTTTTCATTTCCGCTGCGATGATTTTAGAATTGTCGTCTGTTCTTTTATTCAGGTGGTCGATGATGCTTATCTGGGATGCTTCATCATGATTCTGACTCAATTTAAATACATTATCCAAACTGGAAACTTCAATTTCGATACCTACTATGGCGCCGATCAGTTTCTGAATATAATTTTGCGGTAAGTTGTCAAAAGCTGCTGCGGTTGCCGTTCCTTCGTATTTATTGGTGATATATTTAATGGCAGCGAAAGTGCCTGCATCATCTGTAAATCTTATTTTTCCTTTTGCATGCACGGTTATGTAGTTCCAGGTACTAGCAACATTTTGCTTGCTATACCAACTGGCGCTTACATAACAATGCGGACCAGTAAAAACCACCAATACATTTTCGTTTTTTTCAAATGCTTTGTGATGATCCGTATTTTTCATCAGGTGGCCAGTGAGAAATATTTTGTCTTCTCTGATCTCAACATTTAGCGGAAGTTGCGTTGCGACAGGATATTCGCTCCCAAAACCAGTAACAACAGCAAAAGAATTTTCCTTCATAAAGGCAATTACTTTTTCCTGATCCTGTTCGGTAAAGTAGGGGAGTTTATACATTGCTGATTTGTTCTAGTATCATTTTTTCAATTCGCTCATCTTCCCAGTTATTTTCAATATCGGGCAGCGCCATAATTTTCTGCATGATGGCTTCCTGCTTTTGTCCGTTTACCAACGCATCGCTATATCTTATTTGCGGACTAAAAGTTACCTGACTGTACAACGGAATCCATTTATCCGGATGATTTTTGCTGAAAGCTGCTTCAATTTTTTTCTGTAGCAAAAATTTTGGGTCGGCAACTTTATCTCTCATCTCAATATAATTATTTACGGCAAGGTCGGCAATGGCATCGGCATCTGGTTTTCTTAATTGCTGATACTCTTGCAGTATAGCCGACCAGTCTTCATCATATTTATCTATCAGGCTGTTTAAAACAACGCAATCTTCAAAACCGCAGTTCATACCTTGGCCATAAAACGGAACGATGGCATGGGCTGCATCACCAATCAAGGCAAATTTATCTTCCCTAATCCAGGGATGGCATTTGACGGTGACCATGCCAGCTGTCGGGTTCGTAAAGAAATCCTCCAGTAAAGTTGGCATCAGCGCTGCCGCATCAGCAAACTCATTATCGAAAAATGCCTGAACTTTTTCTTTGCTATCCAGCGCAGCAAAACTTTTTTCGCCTTCAAAGGGAAAAAATAGGGTGCAGGTAAAACTGCCATCGATATTCGGCAGGGCTATCATCATGTAGCTGCCACGTGGCCAAATGTGGAGGGCATTTTTTTCAAGCAGAAACTCGCCGTTTTTTCCTGCGGGGATGGTTAATTCTTTGTATCCGGCATCAATATAATATTGTTGATACTGAAACAGGTTGTGCTGTAATTGATGGGTTAACCGGGATGCAGCAAAAGCACCGTCGCTGCCAAAAATTAAATCTGCTTTCACATATTCCAATTCCGGAGATGTTGTTTTTTCAAACTCAATTTCATTTTTTTGCCAGTTGATATTATTGCATTTCTCTTCGAATTTTATACTAACGCCGTTAGCTTCCGCTAAATCCATCAATTTTTTATTTAAATCTCCACGGGATACCGAGTTAATGTACTGTCCTTCTTTTCCATAGGCCTGGTATGCAGTACTGCCGTCTGCATTGTGCATAAAACGCCCATGCATAGGAATACAGATTTTTCTAATCTCCTCCATCAAACCAACCTCTTCCAACGCTTTAATGCCTCTGTCGCTTAGGGCAAGATTGATAGAACGACCCGCAACTAGATCTGCTTTACGCATATCGGTGCGGCGCTCGTAAATTTTTACATTATAGCCCCGCTTGCGTAAATAAATAGAGAGCAATGAGCCAACCAAACCTGCGCCGATAATAACTGTTTCTTTTTTTTGCATCAGTCTTTATTTAAAATCAATTTAACAATTTCTCCAAACTTCCACACATCTTCAAATGAATTATAAAGCGGAACCGGCGCAATGCGAATAACATTCGGTTCTCTCCAATCTGCCAGTATGCCCTGCTGTTTGAGTGCATCAAAAACTTCTTTGCCTTTCTCTAACATCAGCATAGAAACCTGACAGCCTTTTGCATTTTTTGGTGTAATAATTTCAATCCTTTTTTTATCTGCAGATGCATTTATTTCTTCGATGATAAAAAATAAATAATCGCTCAACATTTGCCCTTTGGCAACTAGGTTTTCAAAGCCTGCTTCTTCAACAATATCAAGCGAAGCTTTATGAGCAGCCATACTTAATATAGGTGCATTACTTAACTGCCAACCTTCGGCGGTGGGAATTGGTTTAAAACCTTTTTCCATTTGAAAACGTGTTTCTTTTTCTTGTCCCCACCAACCGGCAAGCCTTGGTAAATTTTTATTGCTTGTATGTTTTTTATTTATGAATGCACCGGCAACGCCGCCCGGCCCACTATTTAAATATTTATAACTGCACCAGCAGGCAAAATCAACATCCCAATCGTGCAAATGCAATTCAATGTTACCTACTGCATGCGCCAGGTCGAAACCGCAATACGCACCAGCTGCATGTGTAGCCTCGGTAATAGCTTTCATGTCAAACACCTGACCGTTATAATAGTTAACACCGCTAAAAATCACCAATGCGGTTTCGGTGCCATGTTTTTTTATTGTATCAAGAATGTCTTCTGTCCGGATTGCGTATTCTCCTTCTCTTGGAGCTACTTCAATAATAACTTCGTCAGGATTTAACCCATGAAAACGTGCCTGTGTTTCAAAAGCATATTGGTCAGATGGAAATGCTTTTGCTTCGCAGATAATTTTGGATTTTTCTTTTGTGGGCTGATAAAAACTTGCCATTAGCAAATGCAGGTTTACGGTAAGTTGATTCATCACCACAATTTCTTCAGGCAAAGCACCAACTATTTTTGTCAGCAGTTGAGGAAACATTTCGTGATAGCCGAACCACGGTTGCCGTGCATGAAAATGTCCTTCTACACCAAAGCTTGCCCAATCTTCCAGTTCGTTAAGCACATAATCCTGTGTGGTTCTCGGTTGCAGGCCAAGCGAATTGCCCGTGAAATAAATGGATTCGTTTCCGTTGATTATTGGAATGTAGAATTTATCTCTAAAAGATTTTAGAGAATCCTGTTCATCTAATTGTTTGGCAAATGCAATTGTATTTTCAAATTTCATAAATCTGTTTTGGGCTAAAGCCCTTTTCGTGTATTTTCAATCGCCCGGCCTAAAGGCCGGGGCAATTCATTAAAAATGAATGGGCGTTAACCCAATTAATCTATCATGGCAATTACTTTTAACTCTATCGCAATGGGTGTTGGTAAACTTTTTACTTCAACTGTTGTGCGGCATGCCTGAACATCAATAAAATATTCTGCATAAACTTTATTATAAATAGGGAAATCTTTTTTCATGTTGGTGAGAAAAACTGTTACATCTACAATTTTATCCCAACTGCTGCCGCTCGCCTCCAGCACAGCTTTTACATTGGCAAAACATTGATGAGTTTCGGATTCAATATCGTACTTGATAATATTTCCATCGGCATCAAGTTCTAATCCCGGTATGGAATTATCTACC
>JBBQPX010000178.1:0-6336 GCA_038216775.1 Chitinophagales bacterium | reverse complement strand
TCACCATCACCATCAATAGGCCTGATAAATTAAATGCACTTAACAAAGACGTGTTTACCGATTTGGATAATGTTGTTGATGAAATAAATAATACGCCTGAAATAAAATCAGCCATTATTACCGGTGCCGGTGCAAAGGCTTTTGTTGCTGGCGCAGATATTACCGAATTTGGTGGACTGAATAAAACAGATGCCATGGCCTTAGCCAAAAGAGGACAGGATATTTTCTTCAAAATCGAAAATAGTGCAAAGCCAATTGTTGCAGCCGTAAATGGTTTTGCTTTAGGTGGTGGTTGCGAATTAGCTATGGCTTGTCATTTTAGAGTAGCCAGTGAAAATGCAAAGTTTGGGCAGCCAGAAGTAAACTTAGGTTTAATACCTGGTTATGGCGGAACGCAAAGGCTTACACAATTAATTGGCAAAGGCAGGGCAATGGAATTATTGATAAGTGCAAATTTAATCGATGCCAACACCGCGTTGCAATATGGACTTGTAAATTATGTTGTACCTGCAGATGAATTATTAAATAAAGTAAAAAGCATTTTAGACCTGGTAAATACCAAAGCTCCGCTGGCTGTTGCCGGATGTATAAAAGCCGCCAATGCAGTTTTTGATGAAACCAAAGATGGCTTTGCAGAAGAGATTAGTGAATTCGGCAATAGCTTTGCCACAGAAGATATGAAAGAAGGAACTACTGCATTTTTGGAAAAACGAAAAGCAGTATTTACCGGCAAATAATATGATAGCCTGTATAAAAGTTAATTTTTAGAAACAGGCAAATACCAGTTTTTATACCTAAGTAACGCTTCTAAAAAATAATAGTCTGCATAAGTAAGCGGTACATCTACTTCAGAATTTCCTGGTAAAGAGCCAACACTATGTTTTAATATAAATCCTCCACATTCGCCTAATTTGTTTCTGTATTTATCGGTAGATAAGTTTTTTAGAATTATTGATGCCGTTTTCAGATATTCATTTTTCTGTTTGCCTTTTGTGTATTGCGCTAATTCAAGCAAGGCAGATGCCATTATTGAAGCAGCTGATACATCACGATATGTATTCGGAATATTGGGCGCATTAAAATCCCAGTATGGTATTTTATCTTTTGGCAGATTGGGGTGATTTAATAAAAACTTAGCAATTTTTTTTGCCTGATTAAGATAAGCGTTATCTTTTGTAAACCTGTACATCATTGTAAATCCATAAAGTCCCCAGGCCTGCCCCCTTGCCCATGCTGATTCATCAGCAAAACCTTGCGCCGTTTTTTTCTTCAAAATCTCGCCGGTTGCAATATCGTAATCTATTACATGATAAGAGCTATAGTCTGGCCGGTAATGATTTTTCATTGTTGTATTTGCATGCTCAACAGCAATTGCTTTATATTTCGGGTCCTTTAATTCTTCGCTTGCCTTGCAAAGTAGTTCCAGGTTCATCATATTGTCAATTATAACGGGGCATTTAAAATTTGCGCTTGAATCCCATGATTGAATAGAATGAATGGAAGGCCTGTAACGCATTGTGTGAGATTTGGCAGCCGTCAAAAATATTTGCCTGTAAGCTTTGTTGTTAGTTATTCGGTAGGCATTTCCAAAACTGCAATATAATTTAAACCCAAGATCATGGTCCTTTGTGCTAAATTTCTGGCTCTGAATAACCCAAGATCTTCGCTCTGCTTCTGCAAGTATTACCGTATCTTTTGTAAACTCATATATGTACCATAATGATGCAGGAAAAAATCCACTTGTCCACCAAGCTGCGTTACTAGTTACCAATTTTTTTTCAGCAGCTATATAATTTCTAGGCATTAAATCAGCAGGCGTATTTTTTGCCAGTAGTTTATATTGACTATTTGCCAAAGCAAAGTTCTCATCAATTAGTTTCGACATTTGCTTATAGCCTGCCTGTGCATTTACTTCGCAACAAAAACAAAAGATAACTAAAAAAAGCACTATATATTTCTTGTTGAAAAGACCTGTCATTTTTCTAGTAATTTTTCGTCGATTAAATATGCTTCAATCTCACTTATTCCAGTTGAGTTATTCTGTTCCTCAATAGTTAGTTCTATTGTATTGATGTTTAAAGTTGGAAATGTGATCATTCTTTTTTTGCCGATAGTGGTTCCGTAAATTTCCTTTACTAATTTATCTTCATTATCAAACAGCAGTAATTTGAATTTACTGCAATGCTGCCCTTTCGAAATATCTTCGTGCAGTACAACACAATTAACCTTTTTATTTTGTTTCAACTTTAATTCAACACCAACCGACTGCTGAACAGCTTCTGTAACCCGCTCAACTGTTTTATAATTTCCATCACACAGCGCAAGTGCAGTTTTTAAAATGCCATGAAACAGATGATAAGTATTGGCATTTTTGAACAGGTTATTAGTAAGATTCTGCTGCCTCAACTTTTTAAACCCAATCAACGCCGTGGAATCAAATTTTGTTATTAAACCCCTGCCATCGGGCGGAACGTTCAATAATAAATTTGCTCCTCTGCCCACACTTTGTAAATACAAATTAAAAAGTTGTTCCGATGTTTTTACTTTATCATCTTCCGCATTATGATAAAACCAACCCGGCCTTATGCTCACATCACATTCTGCCGGTATCCAGTTTTTACCATTAATATTTCCAGTATTCAATGTATCCTTTGGTGGGCCACCTTCACCTCTTGTAAATCCCGCTGTATCTAATGTATTCCAGTTTGTTTCACCAGCTATGCCGATTTCATTTCCGCACCAGCGGGCATCCGGACCAATATCGCTAAACACAATTGTGTTTGGTGAAAGTTCCCGAACGGTTTTCTCAAACCGATGCCAGTCATAAACCTGTTTTTTCCCATTGGGACCTTCCCCGTTTGCACCATCCCACCAAAGCTCCCAAATGGGGCCGTAGTTTGCAAATAGTTCCTTTATCATATTTACAAACACATCGTTGTATTTTTCTGTACCATAATCTGGATGATTTCTATCCCAAGGGGAAATATAAACGCCAAATTTTAAATCATACTTTTTACAAGCTGCAGATAAATCCTTCAGCACATCTCCTCTCCCATCTTTCCATTTACTTTCTCTCACCGTATGTGTTGAATATTTGCTGGGCCATAAACAAAACCCATCGTGGTGTTTTGCTGTGATGATTATTCCTTTGGCACCAGCTACTTTTGCAATGCGGCACCATTGCTCACAATCTAAATCTGTTGGATTAAATATTTCTTCTTTTTCATTGCCATGTCCCCATTCCAGATCTGTAAATGTATTGGGGCCAAAGTGCATAAAGAGATAAAACTCCATATCATGCCAGGCCAATTGAGCATTTGTAGGCTTAGGCCTTTCCTCCTGTGCTTTTGACAGTACTGGCAAAAAAGCAATCAATAGAAAAATAATAATTTTATAAAACCGCATATTAAAAATTTGATTTTATTTAATAAAATATTGTTAGCGTTACAAATCAAAAAAATATCCACTAAAGTTTATCTTTCTCCCGGCTTATCCAGTGGCAATACCTGTTAAAAATCTCGAATCAGCGCTTGTCTTACTGAACTTTTATATCAGCAATGTTGAATAATGATACGTATTCAGAAATATGCCGGGCTTTATCTTGTAAATTTCAGGATATAATTTTAAGGAATCAAAATAAATACCTTTAGATGATTATTTTACCTCACCGTTGTTTAGTGCAATATAAAAGAAAACAGAAGTATTTCTATTATGTATCACCATCGTACCTTTGTTCCGTTAACAATTAAAGCAAATAAAAATCTATTATGGAATACAGAATTGAAAAAGACACCATGGGTGAGGTAAAAGTACCTGTTGATGCCTATTATGGAGCACAAACCCAACGCAGTATTGATAATTTTAAAATTGCGCAGGATATTAATAAAATGCCGAAAGAAATAATTAAGGCATTTGCATATTTAAAACATGCTGCTGCTGTTACTAATAACGAAGCCGGTGTTTTAACCAAAAAGAAAGCAGACTTAATAGGTAAAGTTTGTAAAGAAATTCTGGATGGAAAATTAGATATCTATTTTCCTTTAGTTGTTTGGCAAACCGGTAGCGGTACACAAAGCAATATGAACGTGAATGAAGTAATTGCTTATCGTGGGCACGTATTAAATGGTGGAAAATTATCTGACAAAGAAAAATATTTACACCCGAATGATGATGTAAATAAAAGCCAGAGCAGTAATGATACTTTTCCTACGGCTATGCATATTGCTGCTTACAAGATTTTGATGGAAACCACTATTCCAGGTATTACCAAACTCCGTAACACGCTGGATAAAAAGTCGAAGGCTTTTATGAAAGTAGTAAAGATTGGCCGCACCCATTTTATGGATGCAACACCCATTACCGTTGGTCAGGAGTTTAGTGGGTATGTTTCTCAATTAGATCATGGATTGAGAGCAATTAAAAACAGTTTGGCACATTTGAGTGAACTGGCTTTAGGTGGAACCGCTGTGGGAACAGGCATTAACACGCCTCCAAAATACGATGTAAACGTAGCAAAACATATTGCCCGGCTAACTAAGCTTCCCTTTAAAACTGCCGAAAATAAATTTGAAGCATTAGCTGCGCATGATGCTATTGTAGAAGCGCATGGCGCTTTAAAAACTGTCGCTGTTAGTTTGATGAAAATTGCTAACGATATAAGAATGTTATCATCAGGACCAAGAAGCGGCATTGGAGAAATTTTTATCCCGGATAATGAGCCTGGCTCTTCCATTATGCCAGGCAAAGTAAACCCAACACAATGCGAAGCACTAACCATGATTGCTGCACAGGTTATGGGTAACGATGTGACCATTGGCATCGGTGGCAGCAATGGTCATTTTGAATTGAACGTTTTTAAACCTGTAATGATTTACAACTTCCTGCATAGTGCGAGGTTGATTGGCGATGGTTGTGTTTCTTTTAATGATAAATGCGCAATCGGGCTAGAACCTATTAAAGAAAATATCAAAAAACATCTTGATAATTCTTTAATGCTTGTTACTGCGTTAAATACTAAAATTGGTTATTATAAATCTGCAGAAATTGCGCAGAAAGCACACAAGGAAGGAACTACATTAAAAGAAATGGCTGTTAAACTTGGCTATGTAACGTCTAAAGAATTTGATGAGTGGGTAATACCGGAAAATATGGTTGGTAAAATATAGTAGATGTATTATAACAAAAAAGAAAGCCGCTCATTACTGAACGGCTTTCTCTTTTATAAAAAATTTTATTTACAGAGATAAGAAAATTTAAGTTTACCTACAACCGCAGGGATACTTTGTTGATCATCTCCACCCATTTGAGTACTTAGTACATAGCCATCACGGCTCATAATATAATTAGTAAAGGTAGATACTGCAGAATCTCTTACCACATTACCCGGATCGTAATTTCTAACTGTAATCTTCTTAACGGCGTTATAATTTTTATTGCCGAAATTTAAAAACTGATTAAAGTATGGAGGAAAAATATCTGTATCTGGAAAAACATACAGGTAACTACGCGGAATAATATTAGCTTGATAATCAACATCAGCATCGGTTTGCACTTCGCCACTTACCTGGTCAACCCCTTGCATAAATGTTAAGTTACCGCCAGAATAACTATAAGTTACCTGGTAAAACATAGTGGTTGGTGCAGATGCAAGAAAGTAGTTTTTATTAATTAAAAAACCTGCAGTATTGTAAACATAAAAAACTTCGTATTGAAGCGAAAACGGGTCTGTTGGATCAAGAACCGTATGTAATTTTATAATCCGTTTATTTACATCAGTAATAAAATATTGATCGGCATCAATAAAAACAGTGTCGTTTGAGTATGTAAGAGTATTTATATAAACAATAGTATTACTCGTACTGTCGAACTGTGTTACTTTAGTAACAACATCTAAACTGTTTATATCAGCGCCAATAAATCCAAGTCCAACATCGCCAGTAGCAGTCGTATCTAAAAAAGCAATCTTACTAATGCGGCAATCTACACCTACAATTAATTCGCTTGCCGGTCCACTATTTTCTATGCTATATTCTTTTTCGCATGAAAACAATGTAACTATTAAACCTGCATACAAAAGAAGACGTAGTTTATTCATTGACAATATTTTGAAATTTTATATTATAAAGCACTCTCGTAAAGTTCTGCAATTTTTCTTTAAAAGCCATTTTAACAAATAATCATTAACATTTTCTGTTAATAAACGCTTTAATTAGTTGTTACAGAAATATCGCACATGTTACCGCCGCCATTTATTTTATAAATATTGGTTCCTACCGAAAGCGGTGTACCTGTTCCCACTAAAGTAACTTGTATTTGGCCGGTTATATTAAAAGTACC
>JBBQPX010000177.1:0-6357 GCA_038216775.1 Chitinophagales bacterium | reverse complement strand
ATTATTACTTTTGCAGGAGAGCCAACGCAAGCAAGGTTAGATATTACTGCAGATTATATTGTTAATACTTCTGCGAAAGATCTTTTGGACAACCAGGTAGGTAGCGTTGATCCTGCATTGGCGAATTCTTTTAACCAAAAGGTGCCTTTTAAAGTTAAACTTCATATTACCGGCGCAATAAATAAACCTACCATACAATTTGACATAGAGTTACAGGAAGAAAGTGCTGTTATCAACAGCGATTTGCGAACAACCATTGAAAACAAGCTTGCGCAGATAAGAGGCGATGAATCAGCAACAAATAAGCAGGTTTTTTCTTTATTGTTATTAGGCAGATTTGTAAGTGAGCAAAGCAGTGATTTCTTTAAAGGCAATGGTAATGATTTTAATGATCTTGCCCGACAGAGTGTAAGCCGCTTTCTTTCGTCAGCATTAAATGAAATTGCAGGCAACTTAATAAAAGGCGTGGATATTGATTTAAACCTGAATAGCTATCGTGATTATAATAACGGAGGTAGTGCCCAGCGTACTGACCTTAACGTTGCTTTGAGTAAAAACTTTTTAGACAATCGCCTGACTGTTACACTTGGCAAGAATTTTGGCGTACAGGGCCAGGATGCAGCTTCTAATGCTAACAGCAGTTTTATTCCTGATGTTACTATTGGATATAAACTAACAAAAGACGGCAGGTATCTGCTAAAGGCTTATCGCAAAAATCAATTTGAGGTTGTGCTGGATGGTTATGTTGTGGAAACGGGCGTTGGGTTTGTAGTAACAATGGACTTTGATAAATTCAATGAACTGTTTAGAAGAAACAGAAAAAAATAAACATGAACGGAAGGTATTTTATTATAGGATTGATTTTATTAGTAACCGCATCATCATGCGGAGTGGGGCGCTTTTTACCAGCAGGAGAAAAGTTGTATAGAGGAGCAACTGTAGTGGTTAAAAAAAATCCGGAAGAAAAAAAATCAACTAAACAATTAAAAAAGCATGTACAAGCCGCTGTGAGCCCCAGAAGAAATAAATTTTTACTTGGCCAGCCTTATAAAGTTTGGTGGTGGTATGTTATTGGTGAGCCTAAGAGCGAAAAAGGTTTAAGGCCTTTTTTACGGAGAAAACTTGGCGAAGCACCAGTGTTAAGTAGTAAAATAAATGCCACGGTAACTGCTGAAAATATTCAGTCTTATTTAGAAAACACAGGATACTTTCACTCCACAGTACAGGGAGATACCAGCCAAAGCGGCAACTTTTTAAAAGCAACATATACAGCAAACATTCAGCCACAGTATCACATTAAAAGTGTAACCTGGGTAAGCGATAGTTCAGCACTTTTAAAATTGCTGCAAAAAAGGCAGGAAAGAAGAGGGATTTTAAAAGTAGGAAATGCCTATACATTAAGTGATATAAGTGCAGAACGCGATCAACTGGATTTGTATTTAAAAACAAAAGGCTATTATTATTTTAATCCAGACTATTTGTTAGCTTATGCCGATAGCACTGTTGGCAACAGGCAGGTAGAGCTTTTGCTGAACGTAAAAAATACAACGCCAGAGCAGGCTAAATATGCCTATAGTATTAATAAGATTGTAGTGTTTCCTAATTATTCTTTGGTATCGCCGCAGTTAGATACCAGTGTTAACGGAGCCGAAAAATATGATGGCTTATTGATTAAAGATTCGGCGAAAAAATTTAAACCACAACTTTTTGCCCAAACAATTACTTACAGGCCCGGCAGTATGTACAGCAGCCGTTTGCAAAACTCCACCTTAAACCGCTTAATTAATCTTGGCGCATTTAAGTTCGTAAAAAACAGATTTGAGGCAACTAAAGATTCGGCAGATAAACATAAACTGAATGTGTATTATTATTTAACTGCTGCCAAAAAGAAATCTTTACAGGGAGAAATTGATGCTTATACAAAAGAAAACAATGCAGTTGGCGGGCAATTAAGTATTAACTGGAAAAACAGAAATCTGTTTAGAGGTGCAGAGCAACTTAATATTAAAGCCTATACCGGTTTTGAAGTTTCACTTGCCGATTCATTAAAAAACAATAACAGTTTTAGATTAGGTGGAGAAGCCAGCATAAAATTTCCACGTTTTGCAGTGCCATTTTTTAAATTAAAAGAAAGCAATTTTTACCCACCCAGTACTAATTTATTGTTGGGTTATGAGCTTTACCGGAAACAATTGTTTTATACCAAAAATCTCTTCAGGTTTCAATACGATTTTACCTGGAAATCGAGCGCAAGAAATGAATTTACGTTAGCCCCGGTTGCGCTTAGCTATTTAAATGCAAGTAACGTTACCGATACATTTTATAAGCAGGCAGCCATTACGCCAGATATACTGCTTAACGTTTATTCTGAAGCTATACTCGGCAGCTTTTTTTCGTACACCTACACAAATGCACAGGGCAGAAGAAAAAATAAAATTTATTTCAATGGTAGCATAGATCTATCTGGCAACATTGCCGGATTGGTAACGGGCGCAAAAAGTTATAGGCAAAAATCGATACTTAACACACCTTTTGCACAGTACGTAAAAATCGATTTTGATTTTCACTACACCAGAGATTTAGGTAATAAATTAGCGTGGGCAAATCGCTTGGCATTAGGCATTGGGCTACCTTACAGTAATTCTGCTTTATTGCCTTTTGCAAAACAATATATTATTGGCGGCTCAAGCTCCATCAGGGGTTTCAGGGTACGTAATTTAGGGCCGGGTACATATCAGCCTACGGCAGATGATCAACGTTTTTTTCAGATAATTGGCGGAGATTATAAATTTCTTTTTAATACAGAACTGCGCATCCCAATAACCTCTGCTATCAGCACAGCAGTATTTGTGGATGCCGGAAATATCTGGACAAAAGACACATTGCTTTTTGGCGTAAAGGGACAGTTTAGTAAAAACTGGTATAAAGAACTGGCTGTTGCAACGGGTATTGGTTTACGTTTTGATGCTACTGTTCTTATAATAAGAGCCGACTTAGGCATACCATTGCGTAAACCGTATTTGCCCGACGGGCAAAGATGGGTACTGAATAAAGTTGATTTTGGAAGTGGTGACTGGAGAAAACAAAATCTTATATTAAACATTGCATTGGGGTTACCTTTTTAAAACCTTTTAAAAATATATTTTGAAAAAATTCTTTAAAATTTTTCTGATAGTAATTGCGGCTGTATTGGTTGGCGGCTGGTTTTACTGGCAGCAGTATAAAAAAGGTATTGTAAAAAATACAATTGAAAATGCATTAGCCAAAGGCTCGGATAGCTTGTATTTTATTCATTACGACAGCTCTTACATAGATGAAGTAAATGGAAATGCTTCTTTTTTTAATGTAGTTTTGCAATCGGATTCTCTGCAAAAACAGTTAGCTCTTTTTGATACCGCTTCGGCTGCAACAATTTATAATGTGCATATAGATGAAGTAACAGTAACAGGTGCAGATATAGCCGGACTTATAAGCAACACAAGGGTAAAGGCCGATTTAATTTTGCTTAAGAGACCGGTTATTTATATAATTAGTTCTGGCAAAAAGAAAGAAAGGAGTTTGCTTACAGGTACAGATACGTTACTTATTTACGAAAAACTGCTGGGCAAGTTTAATAGTATAAATGCAAAACAAATAAAGATAACAGATGGTTATTTATATTTTACAGATAAAACCGGCAAACCAAAAACCGCCTTGGAAAATATTGCAGTGGATTTGAAAAATTTTGGCATAGATAGTACAAAAGATTACCAAAACATTATAAGCTATTTTGTAAAAGGGATTGTTGCCAAAGTAAATAGCGTTACTGTTAACGGCGAGAATAACCAAGCCATTTTTTCAAATGTTGAATACAACGCACCTGAAAAACTTTTGCAGATAAAAAACTTTCAACAGAAAAATAAGAATCAGCAAATTGTGTTTAATATTAATAATACTTCCATAAGTAATATAGCTACCGACTCTTTTATTTTAAATCAACAATTAAAGGCACAAGAGTTGAAAAGTGATGGTGGCTTGCTTACTTTTTATCGTAAGAAAACAAAAGATAGCACACGTGACAAAATAGAAATAGATAATAATTATTTTGATGAAGCCAAATTAAATAAAGTCTCTATCGGCAATACAAAAATTCTTATTTACAATGCCGAAAAGCCAAATGATGAGCCTTTTACTTTAACAAACGTAAAGTTTAACGCCACTGATATTCAAAAATTATACGAGGGTACAAGTATTAAAAACCTTATCAGCACAAGCGCCTGGAAGCTTTCTGCAGATGGCTTTTCTTTTTTTACTGATAACAAACGATACAGAATGAATGTGGGGTCGTTTGATATTAATAATGGTAATTCAACTATGCGTATTAAAAGCTTTTCTATGGTGCCAACTTTATCTGAAGAAGCATTTTCTAAAAGTTTATCTCGCCAGGAAGATTTATATAAACTTGAAGTGAATAACATTGAGTTGACCGGCATTGACATAAGGCTTTTAATAAATGAAAAAAAGCTGGTAGCTACAACAGCAAAGCTTCAACCTGTTTTTAATGTGTATAGAGATCGGACTGTGGCAGAAGACTTATCCAGCAAGGTTGGAAAATATCCGCATCAATTAATACAAAAAGTAAAATTTCCGTTTAGCATTCAGCAATTAACTATAAATAATGGAAGTGTTACATATAGGGAAAAAAGCGTTGCTTCAAACAAAACTGGTGCTGTTTTCTTTAAGAACATAAATGGAACAATAGTTAATATTACCAACATGCCTGAATTAATCAGCAAAAATAATATGATGGTTTTAAGTGCTACAGGAAGCTTTATGGGCGTAAGCCAAATACAATCTACCTGGAAGTTACCTTTAAATACCCAAAATGGGGCTTTTGATGTTTCGGGCACTGCTGGCAGTTTTAGTGCTCCTTCTATAAACCCAATGGTGGAGGCTTTGGGAATGACCTCTATTAAAAGTGGTAAAATTCAAAAGCTAACATTTCGCATTACGGGGAATGATAATAATGCAAAAGGAACATCAACACTTTTGTATCAGGATTTAAAAATTGAGATGCTTAAAAAAGATTCGGCAGAAACAAAAAAGAAAGGGTTGATGAGTTTGCTGGCGAATGCTTTAATAAATGATAATAATCCAAAGAACGGACAAACAAGGGTTGGAGATATTGCTTACGAAAGAGACAAGACTAAATCTTTTTTTAATTTAATATGGAAAAGTGTTTTTTCGGGGATTAAAAAAACGGCTCAAAAATTATAAAATAAATTCTTGATTTTACATTACTGTGATTAAACTTCTCTGTGCTTTTTCAGTCATAGAAAACGTTAAATTCGTTAGATAAACTTTATACGCACTATATGTCCGCCTCCAACCGTTTAAAAAATCAACACTTACTTTGGCGCAGCGCATTCGGTCCCATGGCCGAAAATGCAGCATCGCTTGATACGTTATCTACAAAAAATTTATGGCAACTGTTGCTTAAAACCTCATCTAAACCGGTGGAAAAAATTGAAGTGACAAAAAATCCGGCGGATGAATATTTAATGGGAATGACTGACCCGAAGGAGATGCAGAAAAAAGTGCAGAGTCCGGAAATGAAGAAAATGATTAGGCAGCAGTCCAGAGACGATTTACGAAAGATGAATGTTATTTGGGTAGATACTATGGTTAACAGCGAAGCCCAGTTGCGTGAAAAAATGAGCCTGTTTTGGCATGGACATTTTGCCTGCCGCACGCTGAACAGTTATTTTGCCCAGGAACTTTTGCAAACCATACGTACTAATGCGCTTGGTAATTTTGGAGATATGTTAAAGGCTGTGAGTAAAACACCGGCCATGCTGCAGTTTTTAAATAATCAGCAAAATAAAAAAATGCATCCCAATGAAAACTTTGCACGTGAAGTGATGGAGTTATTTACAATGGGACGTGGAAATTATACAGAAAATGATGTTAAAGAAGCAGCCCGAGCCTTTACCGGTTGGGCCTTTAATGCAAGAGGAGAATTTCTTTTCAGAAGGAATCAGCACGATGATGGCAGCAAGACCTTTTTGGGTAAAACGGGTAATTTTAATGGTGACGATATTTTAAATATCCTTTTGGAGAATAAGCAAACAGCCAATTATATCAGCAAAAAAATTTACAGGTATTTTGTAAACGAAAATGTTGATGATAAGAATCAACAGTGGTTAAGCGGACGTTTTTATGCGAACAATTATGATATTACAAAATTGCTGGAAGATATTTACACCGGCGACTGGTTTTACGATGAAAAAAACATTGGCACCAGAATAAAATCTCCTGTTGAATTATTGGCAGGTATAAGAAGGCTTTTACCGATGGAACTGGAGAAAGATGAGTCAC
>JBBQPX010000176.1:0-6386 GCA_038216775.1 Chitinophagales bacterium | reverse complement strand
ACTGTTTATGCCGGCAAAAAGTGCTGCAGGGGTTTGTTTAATTACATTTGTTTTGGTGATAAAATAACCGGCTTCGCTTACTAAATATTTCCCCGGTTCAAACCAAAGCTCCAAATCTTGTACTTTTTTATTTTCAAATTGAGCAAAAGCATCTGCAATTTTCTGACCTAAAATATCAACATCTGTTTCATTATCGCCGGGTTGATAAGGCACTTTAAAACCGCTGCCCATGTCAAGATATTTTAAATTGGGAAAATGCTGAACAGTTTGCAGCATTACATCTAACCCCAATAAAAAAACATTGATATCTTTTATTTCGCTGCCAGTGTGCATGTGTATGCCTTCCACATTAAGGTTTGTTGTTTTTACAACACGCTCAATATGCCGCATTTGGTGTATGGAAATACCAAACTTGCTATCAATATGCCCGGTCGAAATTTTAAAATTACCACCCGCCATAATATGCGGGTTAAGCCTGATGCAAACAGGGTAGGAGTTTCCGTATTTTGCACCGAATTGTTCCAGTATGGAAATGTTGTCGATATTAATATGAACACCCAATTCTTTTGCCGCAACTATTTCTTCAAAATCAACGCAGTTAGGTGTGTACAGAATATTCTGCGGCTCAAAGCCTGCCATCAAACCAAGTTTTACTTCATTAATACTTACACAATCAAGCGAAGCGCCTAAACTATTAACGTACTTTAAAACGTTTACGTTGGTAAGCGATTTACAGGCATAAAAAAAACGTGCATTGGTTGCTGTAAATGCGTTTTTTAGTTTGTTGTATTGCCCTGCTATACATTCTGCGTGATATACATAAACTGGTGTACCAAATTCGTTGGCAATATCAACTAATTGTTGATGATTTAAGGAGTGCTGCATAAAGCGAAAATAAGAAACGAATCGCTGATTTTGATGATTGGGATGATTTCGCTGACTTTTTCAAAAATGAAACCCGGCAATTCTGCCGGGTTATAAAAATTATAAGATAATTATTGAGGCTTATTAAACTAAAATCTCTTGTATTTCCGTTGGCTCCAGGTTTGCATTGCGCATGGCAATACCACGTACGGCGTTGGATACAAAATCCATAAATGCTTTTTTGGTGATATCATCATCTCCAACCATGGCAGGAACGCCAATATCTCCGCCTTCACGAATGCTTTCAACAATTGGAATTTGCCCCAGGAATGGAATATCAAAATCTTCCGCCAGATTTTTACCACCATCTTTACCAAAAATGTAATATTTATTATCAGGCAATTCTGCGGGAGTAAAATAGCTCATATTTTCAACCAAACCAATAACAGGTACTTTTAATTGCGCCTGACCAAACATGGCAATACCTTTTTTTGCGTCGGCAAGCGCCACAGTTTGCGGCGTTGTAACCACAATAACGCCGGTAACAGGTACGGTTTGCACAATAGTTAAATGAATATCACCAGTGCCCGGCGGCATGTCAATAACCAAATAATCCAGCTCGCCCCAATCTACTTCGGTTACAAACTGCCGAATTGCACTGCTAACCATCGGGCCACGCCAAACTACGGCTTGCTTTTCATCAATTAACAAACCAATACTCATCATTTTAATACCGAATTTTTCAATCGGCACAATCATTCCTTTTCCATCAACATCTCTCATTAATGGCCTTTCGCCACGTACGCCAAACATAATGTGCTGGCTTGGCCCGTAAATATCGGCATCCATTAAACCAACTTTTGCGCCGCCTTGGGCAAGCGCAAGGGCAAGGTTTGCAGATACGGTACTTTTTCCTACACCACCTTTTCCACTTACAACAGCAATTATATTTTTAACGCCAGTTAAAACCGTTTTTCCATCTTTTCGGTTGCTGCTGGTATTGCTGCTAAAGTTTACCGTAACAACAGCCTCTTTATTCACCAATAATTTTACCGCATTAATACAGGCGTTCATTATCATATCCTTCAGCGGACATGCAGGCGTAGTAAGCACCACAGTAAATGACACATTATTGCCATCAATCTTTACATCTTTTACCATGTTCAGTGTTACCAAGTCTTTGCCCAGGTCGGGTTCCTGCACGTTGCTAAGTGCCTTTAATATATCCTCGTTTGTCATCGTTCAATTATTTGTTAAAAACTATTTTGAACCGCAAATTTAAACATTGATGCCCTTACTTTGTTTATTAATTAAGGAATGTTGTTATTTTTGGAACAAGTATTTGTAATTAGTGGCATCATGGTTGTGAATATTATTCTGTCCTTTTTTGGTTTTTAATAAAATACAAAAAAGGATATCTCTTGTACAGCATACCTATATTGAACTTTTTTTAATGAAGAAACTTATACCATACTTTTTGATTGCTGCTTTAGTTTTACCTATAGCTGCAAAAGCCCAATTTGAAACATTTAAAGATTCGGTGGTGCAACTTTATGGCCTTGTAATGACGGCGGATAGCTTAAAGGGCCTCGAGTCTGTTAGTGTGGTGATTAAAGGGCAAAACAGGGGTACCATCACCAATAACAAAGGTGTTTTCAGCATTGTGGTGTTAAAAGGAGATAACGTTGAGTTTACCAGTATAGGATATAAACCAAAAACAATCCATATTCCTGAAAACCTTGAAGGAAACCAGCAAAGTGTGATACAATTAATGGTTAATGATACTATTTTTCTTGCAGCAACCATTATAAAAGCCAGGCCCACAAGGCAGCAGTTTGAACGAGATTTTTTAAATACACAAGTACCGGATGATTATATAACTGTAGCCCGCAGAAATAATAGTGAAGCTACAAGGCGAGTATTGGTGGCCAATTTACCTACCGACGGACGGGAAGCCAGCAGTAACTATTTAAGGCAAACTGCTAATAAATCGTACTATGCCGGACAGGCACCACCCATGAATATCTTTAATCCTTTTGCATGGGCAGAATTTATTAAGGCTTGGAAAAGGGGTGATTACAAAAGCAAAAAATAGAACTGCGGTGTAATCATTATAGAATTTTCACCTTGATAAACTTTATACTTTCGGTGCATTTATCTTTCTTTGCAGAAAGGTTATCACTATAATGAGTATTTCAAATATCCACGCTACCAGCAACCCGGATAAAATTTTTATTAACGGATTTATGGGCAGTGGAAAATCTTATTGGGGTAAAATATGGGCGCTGCAATATGGTTATTTTTTTTACGATCTTGATGAGGTTATCGAGACAAGTGAAGGCAAATCCATTGCCACCATTTTTGAAAAACTGGGTGAAGAATATTTTAGAAGAATTGAAACCCAGGCACTGCACAGCTTCTCCCAAAAAAATAATTGTATTATTGCCTGCGGTGGTGGTGCGGCCTGTTTTAATAATAATATAGATTGGATGAATACGCATGGTGCAACGGTTTATATAGAAGCATCGCCACAATACATTTTAAGCAGGGTAAAGGAAGAAAAAGGCAAACGCCCGCTTATTAATAAACTCAACGAAGCCGAACTTATATTTTTTATAGAACAGAAATTAAAGGAAAGAATTCCTTTTTATAATCAGGCCAAACTTACTGTACAGGCTGAAAGCCTGGACAGCAATAGTTTGTCAGCTTTTAATTTAAAACGTTAACCTGCCATGCATAAAGCCATTATAAAAACAGCAGCAATTATTGGAGCTTTATCTGTAATGCTTGGTGCATTTGCTGCACATACCTTAAAGCAGATTTTACAACCAGATAACCTCCAGGTTTTTGAAACTGCGGTACGCTACCAGTTTTATCACGTGTTTGCGTTGCTAGCCGTTGGCATCTTGTATAAGGAGTTTCCTGTTAAATTAATGATTTGGGCAGGCCGGTTTTTTGTAACCGGCATTGTATTATTCTGCGGTTCGCTATATTTTTTGTGTTATGTAAAGCACAATCAATTGCCATTAAACTGGCTTGGTGCTATAACGCCATTTGGTGGTGTAGCATTTATTGCAGGTTGGGTA
Organism: Chitinophagales bacterium; assembly: GCA_038216775.1. GTDB lineage: Bacteria > Bacteroidota > Bacteroidia > Chitinophagales > Chitinophagaceae > Ferruginibacter. The sequence continues at coordinate 2,436 of JBBQPX010000176.1, read as the reverse complement.
ATGATATTTATAGCGGTGAAAAAAACGTAGATTAAAAAGTTGTTATTTTTTTATGAAGGGTAATTAACGTTCCCTCACTATTTTCAATAGTAAAGTCAATTTTAATAGCTTCCATTCTTTTCTTCATATTTTTTAGGCCATTGCCAAACTGTCTAAGTTTGTTCAGGTCAATACCTGTTCCATTATCCTGAATATACAATGTTAAACCATCCTGTGCTCTCACAAGCGTGATATTTACTTCTGTTGCTTTTGAGTGTTTAAGAATATTGTTCAATGCTTCTTTTACCACTAAAAAAACATTTCTTCTTATTTCTCCTTTTACTTCAACATTAGGTAGTTTTTCAGGTATAGATATTTTGCAGTTTACGCCGGTGTCTTCAAAGTATTCCAATGCATAACTTCTTATATAGGCTATCATGCTACTCAATGTATCGTTACTGCTGCTCATACTCCAGATAATTGCATTCATCTTACTTAATAATTCATTGGCAGATGATGATATTTTTTCAATTTCAGGAATGGGTGCATCCAGCAATTTCCTTTTCGCAAGTTCGCTGTACAGCCTTATTGAAGTCATACCTGCTCCTAAATCGTCGTGCATGTCGGCGCTTATTCTGTTGCGCTCTTCCTGCTGGGCTTTCATTACTGTTATCTGCGTTTCAAATTCAAGCCGTTCGGCTTCCTGTTTTAATGCTTCTTGTTCTTTAATATTTTTAATGAGTTCATTTCTGTTTTTGTAAGTTAAACCGAGCAGAAAAAATACGAGCTCAAAAGCAATTCCTGTGTTGTAGTAAAAAAGTGGAGATGAATACAAGTTGATTGATTTTACATTTGCCAACAGCAGTGTTAATGAAATAACTGAAAATAATACGAGCATGGCGTTACCTGCGGCAATGTAATTAAATAATCTGTCGCGGCGTTTTAGTGCGAGGTAAATAAAGGCAATACCAATGCCGAGTATGCCTATTTTCATAAAGTTTTCCAGGTAAAACTGTGGTAGGTAGGTATTGGTAAAAAAATTCAGATATGTGTAAATGCCGAGTAACAACAAAACAAAATTTTCACCATACTTTAAAATTTTATCAAGAAGTAGATAGTTTTTTTTCGTATCCAAAAATATCCTTGTAAATGCCATGTAAAAAACAACGCCTATAGCGAGAAGAAAGAAATCCAGATAATTATAATAAAAACTGCAGAATTCTGAAGTGTATCTGGTTAATATAGAATTTAGAAAAATAAGCAGAAACATACACAGAGAATAGCCTGTATTAAACAGGAATTCCAATTTTTTGCTGATTACGAAATTGGTAAACATAAAAAGAATCATCATTAATAATACTCCGCTAAGCACAAGTCCGTAAATCTGTGTTTCCGACTTGTAACCGATTACATAAAGCTTGTAATTTTTTATAAAATCTCTGCTGATAAAGAGTGGATTAATTGAATTAAAATCGTTTTTTAGCGGCTTTAATTTAATAACTAAAGTTGTGTTTTCTTCCCCAGCTAATGTTATTTTTTTATAACCTGAAATACTGTCCGCAAAATTTATTTTTATCAGTTTGTTATCTTTTAATTTAAAGGCATCAAAAACTTCAAAATAAGCACCTGGAAATAAATAGGCACAAAAACTGCCAGCCAACTTATTTTGTACAGGAATTTTAAGGTAGTAAGTATAGGTAATCAGCTCCGGCGAAAGATTTTTAAGTTTGTTGAAGTTTTTAAATGGCAAAAATGGTTTTAGCAAAGCCTGTTCTGTAGAAATAGACGAACTACTGTCAATAAAAATAGTTGTTTTTGGAGCCAAATAAAATCTCTCAACTATTTCATCAATAGATACAACAGCGGTGTCGTTAGTGAGTTGGGCATTGCAACATGTTACAACAAAATAAAATCCAAATAGGGTAGCTATACGTTTCAATATGCAGTTATTTTGTCAAACGTACATAAATTCATTCAAACATTTCATTTCATATCAGTCTTTTTACTGTATTGGAAGCAATGGTTTTCTATATCTTTGTCGTTAATGGCCAACAAACTAAAATCAACAAAAATAAAAGCCTCGGCGCCTGAACAATTGAAACAGGAAAAAGAAGAAACCGTAGAGGTAAAGCAGCTGCTTAAAGATGAACGAACACATAAAATTGCCGGCAGTATTTTACTACTGCTGGCTTTCCTTTTTTTTATAGCATTCACCTCTTATCTATTTACCTGGGCCGATGATCAGGATAAATTTAGCCTGCGCATGTTGCTAGCTAATGATATAAAGGTTAAAAATTTATTGGGCACTTTCGGCGCCTTTATTTCTGAAATATTTATGAGGCATGGCTTCGGCATTGCAGCATACCTTATTTGTACGACGTTTTTTATTTTTGGCATTAATCTTTTTTTTGGCAAAAAGGTATTTTCCGGCTGGCGTAATATCAAATACCTAATACT
>JBBQPX010000175.1:0-6450 GCA_038216775.1 Chitinophagales bacterium | reverse complement strand
CCACTTCATCGCTGTTTTGATTTGCGACGAGCAAAAAATGACCAGATGGATTAAAATTAAAATTACGTGGGGTTTTGCCGAGCGTAGATTGGTTGGTGATAAATGTAAGTTTGCCATTTTTTGCATTGATACTGAATATTGCGATGTTATTTATATCTGCACGGTTGGAAGCATACAAGAATTTACCATCAGGCGAAATGTGAATATCTGCACCGCCTGCATTGCTTGCATCTCCTGCTGGTAAAACCCTTATACGTTGTATTGGCTTTAGTTTGCCTTTTTTGTATTTAAAAGCTACTACAGTGCCGCTCATTTCTTCTGTGAGGTAAGCAAATTTATTATTAGGGTTGAAGCAAATATGCCTTGGGCCTGCACCTCCAACTGACTGTGCAAATGGCTGTTTGGCAGGCGTAAGCTTACCCGTAATTTCATCAAAAGCGTAAATCATTATTTTATCCAAACCTAAATCCGGTACAAAGAGAAAACGATTATCTGCCGAAAAATACGTGCAATGTACATGAGGCGAAGTTTGCCTCGCCTTATCGGGGCCAAAACCTTCGTGCTTTATAACAGTAGTGGCAGCTGCCACACCTCCGTTTGCCATTACTGGTAGTATAGCGAGGCTACCACTTGTATAATTGCCAACTGCAACCCATTTGCCGGTTTTATCAACACTAATATAACAAGGATGATCTCCGCCAGAGGGCTGCTGATTTATAAAATTGAGTGAGCCTGTTTGCTTATTGAATGAAAAAGCTGATACCTTTCCTCCTATGCCATTACCAAGCGCATCTTCCTGCACCGCATACACATAGCGCTCATCAGCAGAAACAGATACAAAAGAAGGATTGGAAGTTTTTACATGACTTATTTCTTTAGCAGTGCCATCTGCACTATTGAATTTATACACATACAAGCCTTCACTTTTACCAGAAGTATAAGTGCCTGTTATTAAATAATTTTCTTGCCCTTTAACGGTAATAGCCGCAAGCAATAAAAATGATAATTGGATAAGTTTCTCTTTCATACTTGTAATATACCACAGGTTTATAAGATTGAGCAGAAATTAACTCTTGCTGTCTTATTTTTTAAAATGTTAAACATTAGTATATAAAAAAGTCGGAACGGTAAAACAAAACAACTGACTGCAAAATATATTTCACTTTATTTTAAAAATTTGGGAACATTAAATCCGCTTTTATGTTAATGTCGTATATAACGAACAAATCGTTAATCCTCATTAAAAAAAAACAACAAACAAAAAACACAATTATGAAAAAGAATTTTTTTTCGATTGCTTTAGTAGCAGCTTCTGCAGTTACTATGGTAGCTTGTAACAATGCAACTACAGAAACACCTGCAAAGGACACCGTAGTTGTAGAACAACCAAAAGCACAAGAAATGCCTGCAGCAGAAGCGGGTGTAATGGTAGGTGGTGCCAACATGGTAGCGTCTAAAAATATTGTAGAAAATGCGGCAGGTTCTGCTGACCATACTACATTAGTAGCAGCTGTAAAAGCAGCAGGCTTAGCTGAAACTTTAAGTGGCACTGGCCCCTTCACTGTTTTTGCGCCAACAAACGCAGCTTTTGATAAATTACCAAAAGGTACTGTTGAAACTTTACTTAAGCCTGAAATGAAAGCTGATTTAACCAAAATCCTTACTTACCATGTAGTAGCTGGTAAATGATGATGGCTGACTTGAAAGATGGCCAGAAATTAAAAACTGTACAAGGCGAAGAGTTAACTATGATGATGAAAGATGGCAAATGGATGGTAAAAGATGCTAAAGGAAATACAGCTAATGTAACTATTGGGGATGTCGTTTCAAGCAACGGCGTAACTTTTGTTATTGATGGTGTTTTAATGCCTAAGTAACATTGGTTTTATTTAATTAATAATTATAATTTAAAGTAAGAGCAGCCTACAAGCTGCTCTTATTTTTTGTGCGCATTTAGCAAGTATATAAGTTGCACATATTTTGTGTTAGTATAGCAGGAAGTTAAAGTGCGATTATATTTCGTGTGCGAATAGTTAGTACATAAGCTGCTATTTTTTTTGACGTGAATAACTAGTAGATAAGCTTCTCATTTTCTATTTGCGGATAGCAAGTAGATTAGATGTGCTTTTTTTGTGTGCGTATAGCAATTACAAAATCTGCTCATATGCTGTGTGCGTATAGCAGGAATTTAAGCTGCTATTATTTGTTGAGTGCGAAAAGTAAGTAAATACGTTGCTCTTATTTTTTGTTTGCGTATAGCAACTAAATAAGGTAGTAACATGCTTTAAATTTTAAACCTGTATATTTAGCCTTAATCTTTAAAAATTATACAATGAAAAAATTATTAGCTGCTGCCTTTATTACTATTGCGTTTACAACGGCATGCAATGAAGGAGCTAAAACAGAAACACCTGCATCCGTAACTGTAACTGACACAGTAAAACCGGCAACAGTAACAGATAGAGCTAAAGAAATAAGCGATAGTACGAAGATGCTTGATAAAAAACTGGCAGATCCTAAATCAAATTACTCACCAGACAGTTTAAAATAACTTAAACCGAGGCAAAAAAAAATGGTTCGCACAATTGCGAACCATTTTTTTTTACAGTTTTTAAAGCGACGTAAGCCTACTTTACAAAACCTTTAAAATTTGTTTTACTTACGTGAATGCCCCATACATGTAAAAATTAAACCTACCTGAAAACGGCTCAATTTATCTACGGGTGCATTAGCTAACTCCTGATTGTCGCTGCTTTTCCAGCTTTTGTCTTTAAAGCTACCTACATAACCTGCGGTAATACCAATAGAGTTATCGCATTTAGGCGACTTAACTGTAAAGCCAAAACCAAGGTTGTAAGTTCCAAAACCATTTGTAAAATCAACCGAACGAATGTTGTTTTGTACAGCTGGAGAATTTAGCACGTCGTTAAAATTAACGCCTGAATTATCCTTGTAAAACTTAGCCTGATAACCTTCGTAACCTAAGCCAACAAGTGGATACAGCATAAACTTATCGCTCTTGATAAAATCGTAGCCGATGTTAATCTGACCACCGAGCGAACGCAGCGTACTACTTCTTTTGTCACGATCGCCGCTCATACTGCTACCACCGGTAAGCGTTAAGCCGGTTAAAAAATCGCCGTACTTCATCATGGATCCTAAACTTAGCGTTCCCATGTAATCTCTCAATTGCTTATATTGAGGAAATGCAGCTACCCTGCCGTTAAGGCCGTCAAATTTTTGAAAACTTGCGCCAATTGTTACTGTTGAAAGCATAGGAACTTTTTCCCATTGCTTTTTTTCTTTTTGTGCAAAGCTGCCAAATGATATGGCAGTAAAAAGAGCTAAAAATGTAATCTTCATAAATGGTGTTTTTTTTATTCATAAACGAATAAGAGGATCTTTGGTTTTAAAACAATTGGTTATTATAGTTTTATTAACAAATAAAACAGCTCAATTCCTTTGCCATGCAGAAATTAAAATTGCGTGTTTTTATTTATCACCGAAAGTTTAAATTCTCATCAAATCATTAATACGGGCATCGTACCTTTTTGCGAAATAAAAAAAATACATATTAGCATAGTGTTTAAGCGTGCATTGCCCTGCACAAAACCTAGTGTAGTTAGAAAATAATACCATACTTTGTTCGTTAATGCTTTTAAGAAAGCGGTAAAACGACACAAACTTTTAAAAAATCCTCTTTATTATACTTTAGAATAACAAAATCTATCTTAATCACTTTATCCAATTCAATTGAAAAAAATAGCAGTATATAACATTAAAGGAGGTGTAGGAAAAACGACCACCACAGTAAATCTTGCCTGTCTTCTTTCCCGAATGGGTTATAGTGTTTTACTTTGGGATCTTGATCCACAAGGTGGCAGCAGTTACTTTTTTAACCTGGAAAATAACAATGATAATACGCACGCCAAATTATTTGACCGATACATCAGCATTTATGATGTAATACAAACCACCGATACCTATCAGATTGACGTAATCAGCAATGACTCTAAGTTTTCTGACCAGTTTATGAACAAAGCAGCCAGAATAACGGCACTTAATTTTATGAACAACGATTTAATTGGTGAAACACTAAATCAAGTTGCAGATGACTATGATTTCTGTCTTTTTGATTGCTCGCCGGGGAAATTTCAGTTACACGAAAACATTTTTAGTACCTCCGATCTTTTGTTGATACCGAATATACCTGCCCCACTTTCCATTTACTGTAATAACATTTTAATGAAGGAGCTTGAAGCTAAGATTGCATCAGGAAAGAAAATGTTCAGTTTTTTCAATATGGTACAGGCTCATAAAAATTTACATAAATTTTACCTGCAAGAAAGGAATGATAACAATGCAAATGTGCTTGCCAATTACATTCCATTTTATTCTGAAATAGAAAATATTAACCTTAAAAAGGAATCTATCTTTCATCAGTTAAAAGCATTTAAAACAAATGTTTATTACGAAAAACTTTGGCTGGAAATATGCGAAAGGATGCAATGGCCGCTACCAAATTCAAACAATGCTGTTGTTAGATCTATAACTGAAGAACCGGCATCCAGTATTTCTCCAATCGTGAATCTGGAGAAGCCTGGCAGATTTCAAATGGCAAGCAGTATTTAAAACTACATCTGCAAAAAATACACACTACCAAGCTTAGCTTAATTTGGAAGCATTGCAACCATTCTACTTCTAATTCAATTTCATGTCTAATTGCAGGAATGGCGTGCTCATTTGTCAAGCTAAAAAAATGCTGCAAAAATTAGTTCCTTTTCATAAAATAAAAATTCATCGGCGAGGAAACCACAAAGCCTATTCTTTTATACAATTCAATTGCCCGGTCATTATTTGCACGTACATGCAAAAATGGTTGCTGGCTGTTTTCCAATATAAGCTGCAATTGATGCAGTAATAAAGTTTTTGCGTATCCTTTACCGGTATATCCGGGAAGAGTACAAACTGCGCTTATTTCTGTAAAAGAATTCACATGTAATCTTTGCCCGGTCATGGCCACAAGTTTATCGCCATCAAAAATACCGTGGTAAAAACCAAAATCTATAGTTCGTAACCCAAATGGGCCGGGCCGGGTTATTGTAGCCAGATTTAACATCTGATCAATATCTTCCTTTATTAGAACTCTTACCTGATTAAAATTATGCTCTATTTTTTTTGAGGCTTGATACACAAACTGTAACCCTTCAACTTCATGTTTTAATAGCCAACCCTTGGGCTCTGTAATAAAACCGGGCGTTGCATACAGAATGGTTCTTTCTGCAGGCAATATATCGTATAAGTGAGCAAAGCCGTTGCTGTAATTTATATCAAACCCAACAAATGGAGACATTTCTTCATCAAAATATTTCACATAATCATCGCCTCTGCTAAAATTTTTATCGCCAGTTAGCAATGCATTATAAACAGGGTTTTGTAGTAAATTTTCCACGGCGCAAATGTATTTGATATTGTATTTTCAGATTACAATAGACAGGCTTCGACAAAGACATTTACTTTATCCGTTTTAAATCCAGGTCTTGAAAATCGAAACTAAAATCAGTTAATGGCGATATAGCTTCAATGCTAAAACCCGTTGATCTGCCATCTTTATCAAGCGCAAAAGTAACATATGCATCAGCGTCAAGGCTTCTATCCGTCCATTTCACAATGTAGGTATTTGCTTTGTATGCAAACATTTTACCATTAAGTTTTGGGCTTCTTGTAGCAGCAAACCAAAGGCCGCCGTTTGCTTTTGAAATTTCAACATTGCCAAACCACTGATCTTTATAGGTACCGGTTATTAAACTATCAGCAAGTTTTGTTTTGTTGTTTTTTAACTGCGCAGCTACATCTGCATCCACCGCATTTTTAATACTATCGGCTTCTTTATTAGCCGCAATGTACCGGGTTTTATATTGAGCAAGCCAGTTTCTGTTTCCATAACCAAGGTAGCTATCTTTAATCGTATTGGTAATTGTACTGAAGGCTGCGCCCTGCTGTTGGTTGGTAAGTACAATAATGCCAAGTTTAAGCTCGGGTAATAAAGTTATTTGCGTAACAGTACCTGCAAGGCCGCCGGTATGAGTAACTTGTTTGTATCCCTTTACGTCGGATACGCCCCAGCCAAGTGCATAACCAGAAAAGTGTGTATTATACGGACCAGGATTTCTTACCGGAATAATAGTCTGCATCTGCCACATTTCATCATGATTTTTTTTACTGAATAATCTTTTACCACTACCGTATTCTCCATCATTCAATTGCATGATCAGCCATTTGCTTAAATCGTTTATATTACTAAGTATGCCACCAGCCGCATTTACTGTTGGGTTCCAATCGTGTGGTATTTGCACTACTTTCCCATCTGCAGGCGCATGAGGTTCAATCATGTTTGCACCCGCACCTACCCTATTGTAGGATGCCTTGCTGGTAGTAAATCCAAGCGGT